>WAML01000081.1 GCA_015522345.1 Desulfurococcales archaeon | reverse complement strand
CTATAGACCAGTTTATGAAGCTCTAGTTCACGGACAGTATAGTAGGCTTCTTCATAAATTAGATGTAGTTGAACTACATTCTATAACTGAGTATATAGTTGAAAGAGCTAGTGAACTATATAGTTCGATGTACGATGAATTTATTTTAGAAAATGCTTTAAGGATTGGCGTTAAAGCTTTAAAGACTATTATTGATAGAGCTGGAAAACCTATTGGAGTTAAGAGAAGGACTTTTGTTAGAAGGGGTAGACTGGATATCAAGGATAGCTTATACAATATTGTTAGATTGAATTATAGTCTAGTGTATGAGTATAGGCTACGTAGACCTGATACTGTAGCTGTACTAGATATTAGCGGTTCTATGAAAAACTATGCATTATGGGCTATAACTAGTCTTGCAACACTAGTCTACTTAATTAAATACATTGTATTATTTTCAGAAGACGTTAGCATAGTATCGCTTAGTAGGAAGAAACGCAGTTTATTGAAGGATTTACTCAAGACTATTCTTGTTAAAGGATTTAGTGGATATACTAATATAGCTAAAGCACTTGATACTGCGCTGAAGTATGTTAGAGGCAAGTCTAGGATTGTATTGATAAGTGATTTGAAACAGACTGTTGAAGGAGATCCCTTAGCTACTGTTGCGAAAATAATTAATAAAGGACATAAACTATATGTAATTGTTCCTAGAAATCATGACCGGGTATTAGCTAGTAAGATTATAGAGTTAGGTGGTAGAGTAGTAATTGCTAAATCGCCTATTGAAGTACCATATATATTGAGGAGAAGGCTAAACTTAAAAACAGGGTTTAGAATGGGAGATAAAAGACATAGTGTGTAGCGTGTAGAAAGAGAATAGGGGTTAAGTAATGGCGTCTATAGGAATAGAGATTCCGCCAGAATGGAAGAAGTTTAGGTATAGAGGTAAGACGTTAGAAGAACTACTAGAGATGCCTATGGATGATTTAATTAATCTACTTCCTGCTAGACAGAGAAGGAGTTTAAAGCGGGGATTAACTGAAGCTCAAGTAAAGCTTCTAGCTAAGATAAGGAAGGCGCGTCAGTTAATGGCTCAGGGTAAACGCGTTATTATTAAGACTCATGTTAGAGACATGATTATACTTCCTGAGATGATCGGGCTTACTATAGCTGTCTATAATGGCAAAGAGTTTGTTCCAGTTAGAATAACTCCTGAGATGATAGGCCATTATCTAGGAGAATTTAGTCCAACATGTAAACGTGTACAGCATGGAGAACCGGGTTTAAAGGCTACTCGTAGCAGTATGTTTGTATCACTAAAGTAGAGTTATAGAGGAGATAGCTATGCCTACATGGCACTACAGCTATAAAGTCCGTGACGAAGCAAGGATCGCGAAGGCAATTTTATGGGATGCTGATGTATCTGTTAAAGATATGCGTGAACTAGTTAATGCTGTAAAGAAGATGAAACTCGATAAAGCAATTGAGTTTCTAGAGAAAGTTATTCAATTAAAAGAACCAGTTCCCTTCAAGAGGTACAAGGGCAAGATTGCTCATAAGAGGGGCATGGGGGATAAATGGAAATGGCCTAGTGGGAGATACCCTGTTAAAGCAGCTAAGTATCTTCTACAACTACTTAAGAATGTTAGGAATAACGCTGAAAACAAAGGACTTGATACTAGCAAATTAGTTATAGAACATATTGCTGCTCATAAAGGAATTACTCTAAAAAGATGGATGCCCCGCGCCTTCGGCCGTTCTACTCCTAAATTTGATCGTAGATGTAATGTAGAAGTTGTTGTAAGAGAGGTGTAGTTATCGTGCCTGGCCCTCATATAAAGAAATACTTTCTAGAATATAGTATGTTGCGTGCTATGGTTGATGAGTTTCTAGCCAACTATTTCTATCAAGCTGGTTATGCGGGAGTCGATCTATATAAAACTCCTACGGGCTATCGTGTAGTAATCTATGCTGAGTATCCAGGGAGAATTATAGGGCGTGGCGGAGCTATAATAAGGAAATTATCTACTGTACTACAGAAGAGATTTGGTTTAGAGAATCCAAACATTACTGTATCTCCAGTTCCAGACCCAGATTTAAATGCACGTGTTGTAGCTTTTAGAATTGTACGTGCACTAGAGAAAGAGATACCCTATAGACGTATAGCTCTAGCTATGCTTAGGCGTATCATGGCTGCTGGAGCTGTTGGGGCAGAGATAATTATTAGTGGTAAACTAAGATCTGAAAGAGCACGTTATGAGAAGCTCAAGGCTGGGAAAATCTATAAAGCTGGTGAACACGTCGAATACATTGTTGATAGAGCTGTAGCGAAAGCTCTTCTAAAGAGAGGAGTATATGGTGTAGAAGTACTTATTGTAAAACCCGGTATACCTCCAGCAGACCACGTTTCTATAAAAGAGCTTGGTCCTGAAGAAATAGAGAAGCTTAAACCTATTGAATAACGTGGTGGCTGGCTATGAAACCCGATGAAATAAGGAAATTGAGTAGAGAAGAAAAGATTAGGAGACTCCAGGAGCTTAGGCTAGAGTTAATAAAACTACGTATGCAAGCACGTGTAGGCACTCTCACTAATACATCTAGGATAAGGAATATAAAGAGGGATATCGCTAGGATCTTGACTATACTTAGAGAAGAAGAACTTGGTATAGGAAAGAAGTTTAGTGAGAAGAAATAAATATGATTGTTTTGACTAATCATGAAACATTCTAGGAAAAACCTTGTATACCATGAATTAATAGGTTTACGAGTTAGAGTAGTAGAACATATAGACCCTTCTTTAGTAGGTGTTTCTGGAATAGTTGTTGATGAAACTCAAAAAACTCTTCTTGTAGAAACTAAGGAGGGACGTAGGAAAAGGATTTTAAAGGAATATGGTGTTTACGAATTTAGGCTTCCCTCTGGGGAAAAAGCAATAATTAGGGGTTTCGAGATTTTAGGAAGACCAGAGGATAGATTGAAGCAAATAGAGAAGACGAGGCGTTGAAAAATATGGCTGTAAAGAATATTGGGATACCTGGTATAGAGCCTCCTAAGACTACATGTAATGACCCTAAGTGTCCCTGGCATGGACATGTTAAGGTTAGGGGAACTATACTTACTGGCGTAGTTGTTAGTGCTAAAATGAAGAATACTGTTGTTGTTAGACACGACTACTTATACTATGTTAAAAAGTATAAGAGGTATGAGAAAAGACATAAGAAGATTCATGCTCATAATCCTCCATGTGTTAATGCTAAAGAGGGAGATGTAGTAGTAATAGGTGAAACACGTCCTCTGGCTAAGACTGTACATTTTGTTGTATTAGGTGTAGTAGGTAAAGCTAGTGGGGTGAAGAGGACATATGCCTAAAAAAGCGAAAGCTGGTAAACCAGCTATATCTAGGACAAGAATAAATACTGGATTACAAGTTGGCTCTTATGTTAAAGTAGCTGATAATAGTGGAGCTAAAGAAGTTATGATAATTGGTGTTCCAGGGTACAAGGGTAGGCTTAGGAGAATACCTCCAGCAGGCGTAGGTGATCTAGTTGTTGTTACTGTAAAGAAGGGTACTCCTGAGCTAAGGAAGCAAGTTCTTAAAGCCATTATTGTGAGACAGAGGAGGCCATATAGGAGACCTGATGGTACATGGGTTGCTTTCGAAGACAATGCAGTCGTTATCGTCACTCCCGAAGGTAATCCGAAGGGTAGTGAAATAAGGGGTCCTATAGCTAAAGAAGCTGCTGAAAGATGGCCTCAACTAAGTAGTATAGCTACAATAGTTATCTAGTTATGGGGTGTGTTTGCCGTGAGTTTAACAAAATCATATAAACCTAGTAAGCAGAGGAAAGCATTCTTTAATGCACCACTACATATACGCCACAAATTCATGACAGCTCCATTATCTAGGGAGTTGAGAGAGAAGTATGGTATTCGTAGACTGCCTGTAAGGAAAGGCGATGTAGTTAAGATTATGAGGGGAGACTGGGCTGGTCATGAAGGCAAGGTTGTTAGAGTAGATCTAAAGAGAGTAAGGATATTTGTTGAAGGAGTACAGCAGAAGAAAGCTGATGGAACACCTGTATACTATCCTATACATCCTTCTAAAGTTATGATTGTTAAACTAGATTTAAGCGATCCACTTAGGAAGGAGATTATAGAGCGTAAGCGGAAGGCTAAAAAGGAGAGTATGAGTGAAGAAGAAAAAGTATCTGCTTCCCAGGAGGAAGAGAAAGAGAAGGAATAAGGGTGAATAAGTAATGGCACGTATGGGTGGACGTAGGCATTTAAAGGCTTTAGCTGCGCCAAGGTTCTGGCCTATACTTAGGAAAGAGTATAAATGGACTGTAAAGCCTTCTCCAGGACCTCATCCTGTAGAACGCTCTATTCCACTACTTATAGTTGTTAGAGATATACTAAAGTATGCTAAAACTGGGCGTGAAGCTAGGAAGATTATTGCTGAAGGACATATAAAAGTTGATGGTAGGATTAGAAGGAACTACAAATACCCTGTAGGTATAATGGATGTAATTGAGATCGTGGATACTGGAGAAGCATATAGAATGGTTCCTGTTCCTGTAAAAGTAATGACGTTACACCCTATATCTAAGGAAGAGGCTTCTTACAAGTTATGCCGTATAGAAAACAAGACTACTGTTAAAGGAGGACATATACAGCTTAACCTACATGATGGTAGAAATCATATCGTGAGAGTATCCGATCCAACTAATCCTGTTGAAGACGTATACAGTACTCTTGGTACTGTGAAAATAAGTATACCTAAACAGGAATTACTAGACTATATTCCATTGAAGGAAGGAGTTATTGCTGTAATTATTGGTGGTAGAAACGTTGGCCGCGTAGGTAAAGTACTCGAGATCCACAGGGGTATAAGGAGGTTTAGGAGTATAGTTACTCTCGAAGACAAGAATGGTAATAGATTCCAGACAAGCTTAGACTACATATTCCCTATTGGAGTAGATAAGCCACTTATAAGTTTGCCTGAGGGTGCTTGGTAATGGCTATAACTGATTATGTACCAAATATTGATGAAATTATAGAGAAGTGGAATAAACAGCCTATGCTTAGACCTAGGATAGCTAAGGTAACAGTAAATATTAGTGTAGGAGCAGCTACTGAAAGACTAGGTAAAGCAATAAAGGTTCTAGAAGAAATTACTGGGCAAAAGCCTGTTCCACGTAGAGCTAGGAGGACTATAAAAGATTTTGGTATTAGGAAAGGAGAAAATATTGCAGCAGTAGTTACTCTTAGGAAAGATAAAGCTATTGAGTTCCTCAAAAAAGCTTTTGAAGCAGTTAATTATACTTTGAAAGCCTCTAGTTTTGATGAATTTGGTAATGTATCATTTGGTATTCGTGAACACATAACTATCCCTGGAGTAAAGTATGATCCTGAAATTGGATTATTTGGTATGGATGTAGCTATAACATTTGAACGCCCTGGCTTTAGAGTTTTACGTAGAAGAAGGTGTAGGAAAAAACACATTCCTAGGAGACATAGAGTTACTAGAGAGGAAGCTATGGTTTACCTCCATAAAGTCTTTGGTGTAGAAATAAAGTAGGCGAGGTATGTTTAGATGGGCAAGTATAGACCTCCTAAAAAATACAAGTTTGGGAAAGGAGCTAGGAAGTGTAGACGCTGTGGCTCAAGAGACGCTGTTATACAGAAGTATGGTCTGTACTTGTGTAGACAGTGCTTCCGCGAATTAGCGCCTAGT
>WAML01000080.1 GCA_015522345.1 Desulfurococcales archaeon | reverse complement strand
GATTAGTATTGGTTGGTATTACACGTATATATCAAATATTCTGTTTATACTGTTATACATATAATATACCCTATGGTAAAGCTTTTTAGCTTTCTCCAAAAACTATTAGAGTAGACATTGTAGCTCTACTGTTATCAATAAACCTATGGTGGTGAAGTACTATAGCGACTAGAAGATTTCAAGTCTATGTACCCTCTAGTCTAGATGATGCACTGGAGTTTCTAGCAAAGAAGGGCAATGAAGTAACTCCTATGGCTGGAGGAACAGATGTTCTAGTATTGGCTAGAACAGATATTATTAAGCCAAAGATAGTGCTTGACCTATGGCCTCTTAGGAAAGATTTATCGTATGTAAAGAGGGAAAACGGGTATGTTAAAATAGGGGCTTTAACAACTGTTGATGAATTAAAGAATACTTTCTTGTTCAACGAGAAGAAGTATCAGGGATTCGTTGATATGTACTGGCATTTTGCAACACCGTATCTAAGGACTATAGCTACTATTGGAGGAAATATTGGTACAGGGCACCCGTTATCCGATATAGCCATACTATTACTTACCCTAGATGCTGAAGTAAAGCTTGTTAGCAAAGAAGGAGAGAGATGGGTATCATTAACTAAACTATACAGGGGTAAAAGACAACTTGATAGAAAACCTAGCGAATTGATTACTGAAATACGTTTCAAAGACATACCAGAAAATAGTAGTACTTCTTTACAAAAATTAGACAGGCGCTGGGGCCATGCAATGGGATATATTGTTGCAGCAGCTTATATGGCGTTGGAGGGAGATAAAATAGCCGATATACGTATTGCCTTCGATAGTATGGGAAGACCTTATCCTGAAAGAGCTTTTAAGACAGAGGAGTTCTTGAGAGGCAAAGAATTTAGTGAAGAAAATATAGCTAGTGCTCTCAAAGTTCTAGAGATTGAAATGAAGAGAATCAGCGACTATAGAGCACCAGCGGAATACCGTCTTGATCTCTCAAAAGTATTGTTGAAAAGAGCACTCTATTTGATTAAATCACGTATCCAAGAGAGGTGAATTATATGGCTCAAGTAGAAGAGTACCCTGATCTATTTATAAAATTAAACGTTAATGGCAAAGACTATGTAGTGAAGATAAAGCCTTATGAAAGACTCATTGATGTACTAAGGTATAAGCTAGGGTTTACGAGTGTTAAAGAAGGATGTGGACGTGGAGAATGTGGTGCTTGTCTAGTTATTATGGATGGCAAACTTGTTCCAAGTTGTCTAATACTAGCTATAAGAGCCAATGGCTCAAAGATATTAACTTTAGAAGGACTTGCTCCCGAAGGTAAAATACATGCTATACAGAAAGCTCTATTAGATGTACATGCTATACAGTGTGGCTTTTGCTTCCCAGGATTCATAATGGCTATAAAGCATTTGCTAGACAACAACCCTGATCCCAGTGAAGAAGATATAAAGAAGGCTCTTGAAGGAAACATCTGTCGTTGTGGAAGCTATTTAAGATTTGTTAAAGCAGCTAAATTAGCTGCACAATACATTCGTGAAGGAAAGATCTACTTTGATTTAAAAGAGGTTAAGAGGTGAGTCTTGTGAGTAAGCCTGAATATATACGTATAGTTGAAGAAGTCTTTGAGAAATTCAGAGGAAAACCACTAATATACGTTGGAAAACACATACTTAGATGGGATGCCGTAGCTAAAGTAACTGGTAAAGCATTATTTACTGCCGACTTTCTAAAACTCTACAAGAACATTGTATGGGTCTATAGCGTTAGGACAAAGTATGCCCACGCCCTCATAAAGGGTATAGATGTTAGTGAAGCAGCTAAGGTACCTGGCGTACTAAAAGTTATTACAGCAAATGATATACCTGGAGTAAATGATGTAGGCTACGTTATACCCGATCAACCGTTAATAGCTAATAGGAAGGTCAGGTATATAGGAGACATTGTCGCTCTCGTAGTAGCCGAGGATCCATATATAGCTAGAGAAGCTGCTGACAAAATCCATGTAGACTATGAGCCTCTGCCAGTTTATACTGATCCTGAGGAAATAGTCGACATAATGACTCTTAAAGAAAAGCCGCATACGAGAATCCATGAGGAGAGAGATAGTGATATTGTAGCACACTTTAAGATACGTGCCGGCGATGTAAAGAAGGCCCTTGAAGAAGCAGATGTTGTTGTAGAAAATAAGTATAGGACTCCAATGCAGGAACATGCTTACATCGAGCCTGAAGCAGCTATAGCTATTCCAGAGCCTGATGGAGGTATAACTGTTATAGCTTCTACACAATGTCCCTTCGATGCACGTAGAGCTATTGCTCGTGTACTAGGATTGCCGCAGAACATGGTTCGTGTAATAGCACCATTCCTTGGAGGAGGATTTGGCGGTAAAGAAGACGTTGTTAATGAAATAGGTGCTAAAGCAGCTCTAGCAGCATATATGACTGGTAGACCAGCAGTAGCAATCCATACTAGAGAAGAAAGTATTATAGGGCATAGTAAGAGACACCCAGCTGTAATGTGGTATAGACATGCAGCTAAGAAAGACGGTACATTACTTGCTGTAGAAGCTAATATAGTGTTAGATACTGGAGCATATGCTAGCCTAGGACCCTTTGTTGCCTGGAGAGCTACTGTTCATGCAACAGGTCCTTATAAGGTTAGGAATGCGCGTGTGGATACTATAGCAGTATACACTAACACAGTCTATGCAGGTGCGTTCCGTGGCTTCGGCAATCCACAAGTAACGTTTGCTATTGAAAGACAAATGGATATTCTTGCTGAAGAACTTGGAATGGATCCAGTGGATCTAAGGCTTAAGAACATACTTAGAGTAGGAGATCGTACAGTACATGGACAGTTATTGACTGAAGAACATGGTGTAGGGTTAGAGGAAGCTATCAAGAAAGCTGTTGAAGTAGCTGATTGGTATAGGAAGAGGAAAGAGTATGCGAATCAAACAGGTACTGTAAGAAAGGGTATAGGAATAGCGCTCTTGTACCACGGTAACTCCATAGGTGTAGAAGGAGCTGACTATTCTAGTGCTACAATAATAATCAATAGAGATGGAACAATAACGTTTAGAACAGGATTAACTGATATGGGTCAAGGAGCTGTATGGGGACTAGTGCTTATAGCAGCAGAAATACTTGGGGTACCACCTAGCTACTTCCGCGTAGAATTACCGGATACATCAAGTACTCCTGATGCTGGACCAACTGTAGCCAGTAGATCAACTGTTATGGGCGGCAACGCTACTCTCGTAGCAGCTTATAAGCTACGTAAGAGATTAAACGAAGTGGCTGCACAAATACTAGGTTGTAGCCCTGAAGATATAGAGATTAAAGCACCTAAAGTATACTGTCGCAGCGATCCATCTAAGGAGACTACATGGCATGAAGTTGTTGAACAAAGCTTCTGGCTAGGTGTACCACTACAAGAATTCGGATACTTTAGAGCACCAAAGGCACAATGGGACGAAGAAACAGGGCAGGGAGCACCCTATATAACATATACATTTGGAGCAATAATATCTGAAGTAACAGTTGATCTAGAGACTGGAGCTGTAAGAGTAGATAGAGCTATAACAGCCTATGATATAGGTAAGGTAATCAATCCTGTTGGAGCAGAACACCATGCTGAAGGAGGCTTTATACAAGGAATGGGATATGCTCTAATGGAGGAGATACTACATAGTAAAGAAGGCTATGTCTATAACCCCAACTTATCAACGTACTACGTGCCAACAATAATGGATGCACCAAAGGAGATTATACCAATATTCGTTGAATCAGGATATAAGCGTGGACCATTTGGTGCAAAAGGTTTAGGAGAACCATCGATAGTAGCTATAGCTCCATCAATAGTCAATGCAGTAAGCCATGCTACAGGAATAAGATTCTACGAAATACCATTAACTCCACACAAGATATACTTAGCCGCGAAGAAGAAAGGATTAATAAAGTTCTAGATTTTCTTAAAACACAATAATTTTTTCCTTACTCTCTATTTCCTCTATATACTTTCTATTCTATTAAGACTCTACAAAGGAATTATTAGAGAAACCGTTATTATCCCAAGGTACATGAATATTCTTGATTAATTAGTATGAGGCACCAGCTATGGTTTTCGAAAACCCTGTTATTAAAGAGCTATTATCTAAAGTTAGAGTACTCTGGGCTCTAAGGCATGCAACTAGTCTAATGGCCTGGGATACAGAGACTTATATGCCTAGAGAAGGCTCTACTGAAAGAGCTATTGCTTCTGGTGAATTAAGTGTTTTATCTCAACAATTGATTCTTAGACCTGAAGTAATAGAGCTTGTAGAGAAAGCCGAGAAACAAGAGGATCTAAATGATTATGAGAAGGGAGTTGTACGCGTACTTAAAAGATCTATTAAAATAGCTAAAGCTCTCCCGCCTAAACTAGTTTACGAACTAGCTAAAACATCTCAGGAAGCTGTAGTTGTTTGGAGAGAAGCTAGGAAGAAGAATGATTTTAACATGTTTAAGCCTTACCTAGAGAAAATAGTTGACCTTAATAGAGAAGCTGCCGAATACCTTGGCTACGAAGAACACCCGTATGATGCACTACTAGATCTATATGAAGAAGGACTTAGGACACGCGATGTAGATAATATCTTTAATGTACTTGAACCTGGTATGAAGAAATTATTAGACGAGATCCTGTCATCAGGGGCTTTTCCCAGAGAACATAAGCTCGAGTACATAAAGTATGACCAAAGCGCTATGGAGAAAGTAAATCTAGAAGTCTTGAAAATTCTTGGTTTTCCATTAGGGACTAGAGCTCGTCTAGATATTTCAGCACATCCATTTACACAGCATATGGGGATAAAGGATGTTAGAATAACTACTCGCTATGAAGGAATAGATTTTAAGAGAACACTATTTAGTGTAATCCATGAATTTGGGCACGCTCTCTATGAACTACAAATAGATGAAAGACTTATGGCAACTCCTTTAGCTAGAGGCGTTAGTCTCGGAATACATGAGAGTCAATCCAGGTTCTGGGAAAACATTATCGGTAGGTCTATGAGTTTTGTAAAAGCAGTTTACCCAATTCTATCCAAGTACCTCGACTTTATAAAAGACTACGATGTCGACGACGTTTATACATACTTTAATGTAGTAAAGCCTAGTCTCATAAGAGTTGATGCAGATGAAGTAACGTATAACTTCCATATACTTCTTAGATTCGAGATCGAGAAGAATTTATTGACCAAAGAGATTAAGGTAGAAGAACTCCCAGAGATATGGAGTAATGAAATGGATAGATTACTAGGAGTCAAGCCCAAGACTTATAGCGAGGGAGTACTCCAAGACATACATTGGAGTATGGGATCTATTGGTTATTTCCCAACATATACTATAGGTAATATAGTTGCTGCACAAATTAGACACCATATACTAAAAGATATACCTGATTTCTACGAGAAAATAGAGAAACTTGAATTTAAAGAAATAAGGGAGTATTTGAGAGAGAAAATACATAAATGGGGCTCTACCTACGAACCTAAAGAACTACTAAAGCGTAGTTTTGGAGAAGAAATCAATCCTCAGTACTTCATAGACTATATTAAAGAAAAGTATATCCTACGGAAAATCTAGCCATAAAAGGTATTTGATAGCTATAATTTAAATTGATTTTTCACCTACTTCTACACTTCCTCCCCTAAGTTCAAAGAATTTCTTTAATGTAACAACATCTGTATTATCCAGGGGTTTCCCTATAAGCCTTATACGGAGACATAGTCCTTCTCCATAGGGTCCCGGGGCTCCTTCAAAGAATATATTTATTTGTCTATCCTTTGTTTCTATAAACTCTCTGAGATCCATGATTATGTTTTGAGCTTTATTATGTGTAGCTATACCTTTAACTATTATCTCATCATTCTTAATTACAACACTCATACGCATGTTTTACACCATAACGTCTAAATGTATATGGATAACCCAGTATCAGTATAGGCTATATACCTACTAAAATATCTACTGTTATATAAAGCATTTCTCTACAATCTTTCCTTAACTAAGATTACAATTACATATTACATATTTAGTAGAATTAGGCCTGGAAAAATCAATATAGATACTAAAGCCTTTGTTAACGTTAGTTTCTCGCCTAGTAATACAATAGCTAGTAGTAATACAAATAATACACTAGATCTATCTACGAACGATACTTTGGATGCTTCACCAAATTTTAGAGCATAGAAATATAGTATCCACGATAAAGCACTCATTAAACCGCTTAAAATCAAATACATGTAATTGTCTTTGCCTAGCTTTATTATTTCAAATCTCGTACTATGTCCTTTTACTAATACTAGAAAAACTATAACAATTAACACCATAACAATTGATCTGATAACTGTAGCTACTGCCGGATCAATATTCTTTAACCCTATTTTAGCAAAAATAGTTGCTAAAGCCGCAAATAATGCGCTTAAAAGAGCATATACGAACCATTGCATAACAGTACACCAAAACTTGTTCTACACATATTATCTATGAAAAAGGAATTTAATGAATATACTTTAGATACTTGCATAGGATACTTGGGTCGATATACTTATACTTGTACTATTGCGTACTTATATTCGTTTATATCCCAGGCTTCCTGATATAATATTATAATAATCTCTACTTTTTCACGAATACACTTATATACAATTAGCTTTATACCTGTATTAGAATTCCTTATAACTCCATTAACTTTATTTGAACCAGCGTATGCATAAGAGGAGTCTTCGTATACATTATTAGTGTACTTAATTAATTCTCTTTAGGGAATGTAATGTAATATAACAATGCACAGTCCTTATTCACAGGTCAAAAAATTCATGATTATTCATATCACCTATAATTAAACTCCTATAGTGCTTCTTAAGTTTTCTAAAATAATTAAAATAAAAGAACATGTTGCTTATTGCTGTAAGTAACTATTTAAATAATTAAAGTATATGGTTTACAATTAAATATATTTTCTAAAGTCTATGAAGTAGCTTATTAGGATTGTGTCTGTGTCTTTAGAAGTGGTTATCCATCCATAGACGTATATATTGTAGGTTCCTTTTGTTAACGTAATGTTTTGAATAGTTGGTCTATCATGTAGTATGGGTATATGTTTTTTGTATCCACTGTCTTTATTTATTATGTAGATACTTAGTACGTAATCGCTCACTCCTTTATAGCTTAAATTACATATAATGACTGCATTCTCGTATTCATTATCTATATTTATTTCTCCTATGAGGAGGCCGGGCCTATTCTTTATAGATTCTGAAGCAAGTCCATAATAGGAGCCATTGTATTGTTTTAGACCGTTTTTAGTAAATACATAAGCAGTTGATGGAGTAAGGTTAGTAAATATAATTGTTTTATTGAAGACACTTATTCTTTCAGAGCTATCATATACTTTATAATATTCTTTCAAATACCATGGCGTAGTTGTTTCTTTTCCACTTATTATTAAGGGTATGGATATGTTATTTAGAATAATATATACTTCAACAACTATAATGATCAAGAGTATAGATGCAACTATTATTCTAAGCCTTGTCTTCTCCATAAAGTTCTACACCCTATTTTTCTTCAGCCGAAACCTCCTTCTTCATTAATTATCTGCTAGTGGGAGTCGTATTCATCATATTCTATTTTAAAGTATAGGGTGGTAATCTCTTAATAAACCTTGGTAAAATAGTAGATGTAGAGTCGAAATTGGTTAATACTATAGTGGTTTAGAATAAGTGCACATCAACAATACTTCCTTCTTCATATCCTTCTATATCTTCAGGAACCACTATATATCCTTGTGTACGGAATAAACTTGATACAATACTGCTTCCTTTAATCATGTATGGCTCTGCTTGAAAAGTGTTGTTCTCCTTATATAGTTTTACTCTAACAAAACTTCTATAGCCAACGGGATTGACTATCCTAGAGACTAGGACTGCTTTTACACTAGTTTTAGGCTTCTCTTGTAAATGAAGCCACTTATATACTAGTGGTTTCATAAAAGCCTCTAATCCAACCCAAGCAGCTACTATATTACCACTTAAAGTAAATACAGGCTTGTTATCTACTACTGCAAGACCCGTTGTACGCCCTGGTCTTAGAGCTATTCCTCGGATAATCCATCTACCATAACTATCTATGTAGTCTGGGACAATGTCTCTAGAGCTAACACTTGTTCCACCAATCGTGATTACTATGTGTGTGTCACTAAGGGCTTTCTCCATTAAATTACTGAAGATACTTAGATCGTCTGGAACTACTCCATAATATACTGGTTGAGCAAAAGGCATTTCCTTTATGATATACGTGTATACAAAATATTCTGTAAACGAATATTTTTTCCCAGGAGGCAATGGCTTACCTGGTTCTACAAGTTCGTCTCCAAGGACTATTATGCCTATCTTCAACTTCTCATAAACACTTACTTTATCAAAACCTACTGCAGCTAATGCAGCTATATAGCGTTGATCGAGTATAGTATTCCTTTTTACAATAATATCGCCTTTCTTTAGATCATCTCCTTTTCTAGTAACGTTAGCCCATTTTGGAACAGGTTTTACAATCTCTATATAATCTTCGTGAATTATAGTATCTTCATACATTATAACGGCATCGCTGTTAGGAGGTATTTCAGCGCCTGTATATACTTCTACAGCCTCTAGTGAATCTAGTAATCCATGTTTATTACCTGGTTCACCTGTTTCAATAACTCCTTTAACATAGAATCTAATAGGATTCGTGGGCGAAGCACCTATAGTATCAAATGATTTAACTGCGTAGCCGTCTACGGCACTAACGTTGTTCACAGGGAGATCTATAGGTGATGTAATGTCTTTTGAAACAATCATTCCAAGAGCATTCCATAGACTAGCTTCAATACTATTTAACTTAATTTCTCTGATCTCGGTAAGGGATTTCTCAATAGCTTCGCTAAGCCTTATTAATTTACCCCAATACCTAGGCATACCGGTTACACCTAAATGCATAACTATTGATAAACTGAAGTAGTTATTCACCTAAATAAGTTAGTAGTAGGAATAAACTATTTGTTTATCTGATATAAAGGATTGATTAATCCATGGAATTACTGAGCGTGGACTCTGGGTAAGAAGAATAAAATATGAATTATGTTAAACTATATATTAACTATAGAGTCTGCTAGATGGTGGTTTAATGAAGTTATTTATAAATAGGTTATTAGCAATAATGCTAGCTTTAGTAGTATTATCAAGTATACCTTTATCGTTATCTATTGGAGACTTATATATTAATGTAGGTGAGCCTACTGGCCAATTAAGTGATCTATGTAAATTCTTTACTAGTAAATACATTGTTGACGTATATACTTTACTAGATAAAAACGCTAGTACGATAGATCTAGAGAGTACTATATGGATTGACTTGGGTAGGAACTACAATACTGATATCAATGGTAGTTTCTCGTTAAAACTTAATAGTTCTACAGTACAAGGCGAAGGACTTCTTAGCGGATATATAGTTTATTCTAACAATACAATGAATCTCCCGAATATAGAGGGAGCTATTGAAGTTAATGGAGTAGTTCGTGGGAGTAGAAGAGAAGTAGTTATAGATACTATCGTCAATGGAACAACTAGTATAGATATGAATGGTGTAGTGCAAAAGATAGATTATTACCTACCAATAGAAAATGTAGCTAAGGTATTTGAGAAAGAAAAACTCGTAGTATCTAATACATCTATAGTTAATGGATATGTAGTATTAAGCGGTAATAGATTAAATGTAGTGTATAATAGAGTGCAGAAAGTCTTCTTGAACAAAAGTAAGGTAGAAGTAGAGACTAGTTTAAAGCTATACGGTAGTGACATGATTACATTATATATGGTAAAACAAATGCTTTCAACGTATCTCAATGTAATTCTTGAAGGACCAAATTATGATCCTAAAACAGGTAAGTACTATATAAGTTATCACGATAAAGAAGTCTATACTATAGAGGAAGGTCTCCTAACAATACATACCAGTGGCGTTGATGTAGAGGACATTGATGGAGAATTTCATTTAAAAGCCAACTATAGTGGAGGAGGAAGTATTGTAGCAGTAGAGTTCGAAGCTAGTGGATACTTTACCGCAGTAGGAGATTTTAGTAAGGGCTTTATAATAGATGAGAAGAAATCAATTACACTTAGATCAATTAATGTACAAGGCGAAGTATATGTTAAAGAAAATAGTATTATAGTAAGAATAGACTTGCATGGAGAATATACTTCACTAAACCTATACCTTATACAATATAGTTATAGAGAACTTGTTCCCTCGATAATAGGTAATTCTGAAGAAGGAGGAAAGGCTGTATTAGAGTCGAGTAGAGAAGATATATGGTTTCTACTAGATAATAAAACATATACAAGACTAGTATTTGTGCCTGAAAATGCTTCTCTAGCCAGTAATTTATACATAGTAGTTAATGGCACAGTACTAGAATCCAACAATCCTTGGGGAGAATCTATTAATTATAGAGTTATATCTAGTACTGATATAGCCGAAGTCTACGTATTTAATGAAACAACTAAGGAGATACTAGTTAATGCATCCAAAGCTAGAGAAGTAGTAGTATTTGGGAAAAATATTGGATTAACAGGTAAATACATAGAAGTAGTCTATGGAAAATACAGGAGAGTAGCAGTTCTATTTCCAGAGGACTTAGAAAGAGCGCCTAAAGCAGCTAGAGTTAAAATACTAGGTAAACTTCCTAAGCCTCTTCCTAAGAACATAGTTAATGTTAGTGGTGTTTATGATATTAGTGTAGAAGCTAGTGTGAAAACCAAGGTCAGGATATGGTATGATCCATCTAGTGTACCAGAGAAGGCTCGTTTATACATAGCACATTACAGTGAAGGATCTTGGAAACTTCTAGAGCCCGACTTAATTAATTCTGAAGAAGGATATGTAGAAGTAGTTGTAGAAAGTTTCTCTCCATTCACTGTAGTTGCTGTCCCCGGTAAAGTAGAAGAAACCACTACAACTACAAGTAAGCCCACAGCTACACAAACAACTACTGTGTCTACAACAGAAACGAGTGAAAAGACTACATTAACTACACAGAAAAGTATAGAGTCTACGACAACAATTAGATACACAACTACTTCAGAAACATCACCAACTACTACTCCAGCACAAGTAATAAATACTATAGCAAGTACAACTACTACATCTCCAATAATTACAAAATCACGTACAGAGGTAACTGGCGAATTTACTAATACAACGCAGTATATAGTAATGGCGTTTGCCATAGTAGTATTAGGTGGATTACTACTACTACTATTTAGGAAGAGTAGGTAATGGCTTAAGCAATTAGTTCCAGCTATATAAATACTTTTTATCTCTATAACTACTTAATAATTCAAAAACTTCTTTTATATCTACGTAGTGCTAGAATATATCCAAGGTATGAGGCCATGGAGTCAGACAACGATCGCATTGGATCCAAGGAGCCAATGAAAATACTAGAGTATAGTGTAGAGTGTCCTGTGTGTGGTCCAAAAATTCTTGTTGAAGAATACTTGTATGAAATGCCTTTAGTGGGAAAAGTACTGATAGCAAGTGGTACATGCAGTGTCTGTGGATACAAGTTTAGTGATGTACGTTTAGCTGAGCCTAAGGGACCGCGTAGGATTATTTATAGGGTTGAAAAACCGGGTGATGAAAACGCTATTGTTATTAGAGCAAGTACTGCTAGCATTAAAATACCTGAGCTTGGAATAGAGATTACTCCCGGTATAGCGGCTAGAGGATATATAACTACTGTTGAAGGTATAATATTGGATGTTTTTGAGAAAACAGAGTTTCTATGTTCATCAGGTGATGCTCCAAGAGATAAGTGTTTAGAGAAGATAAGAGAACTTGAAGAAGCTAGAGATGTTAAAAAACCATATACTATAGTGCTTGAGGACCCTGATGGAGTATCAGCTATATTATCGCCTAAAGCACGAATAGAACCACTCAATAAATAATGAAGAAAGTGATACATGGGTCTAAGAGATTGTTAAAATATGTAAGCTGTCTCTTATACACATCTGACGCT
>WAML01000079.1 GCA_015522345.1 Desulfurococcales archaeon | reverse complement strand
GTCGAGAACAGGTTACTTACTGTTGTTCTTCTACTTACAACTATAGTTATAAGTACCTATTCGCTCCTATATACAGTAGAGGATTACTTCTTTATACCAAATTATATGAATGTATATAAGCTGTTATTAGAACAGCATCATACGAAAATCCAATATATCGATACATCATTTTGTTGTGGGATATGTACATAGTTTGAACCTCTTTCTTTTATAAACTCTTAGTTTTGTTTGTTCTTAATTAAGACAAAATTATTTTGTTTTCTGTGTTATTGTGTCAAAGCAGTTAAGCCTAGCTTCTCCTATCCCTATTATTTCACATGTCTATAGTATATTTTCTGATGTTTCTTTTATGTCCTTTGCATCAATTTTGTATGTTATTCTTCCAGTCAGCATGACCTCATTTTAAACGACGTCATCACTAGTTTTTTGTGTTGAGCAAATAGTATGTTTCAAGTAGTTCAACTAGTAGTCCTGTGAGTTTAGCAGCTTCTGGTAGTGTCTGCGGATCTAGAGTCAAGCACTTAAATTACGTAAGGTATTATTGATACCTCTATAGTCGATGGAGAGAACTTTGGGAATATAAGGATTAAAGATGCTGAATTCAAGAGCTGGTGCTTTAAATATCCTTAAGATATATTGTCTTTTTATCGTTGTGTTGTTATCTAAGTGTTTAGTTCAAACAGCATATTTGCCGGGATCGTAAGCTCATAGAGTGGAGTGTATATCCAATAAAATACCTCCCAAGCCTTAATTCATCAATAGTTGATAGACTAGTAGTTTCTTTTTCTTATCTTCTTTTGTTGTTTTTGAGTAGACCGAGTAGCCAAGGTATGAGAGTCACTGCATACGTGGTGTCCTATATTTGAGAGCACTCTATATTTAGGTGTTTCGTACTCTTTTTATATTGTTGTGTTTTTATGTGGGTTTGTGTTGTGCATACTAGTCTTGATCCGCTGGGTGGTGGGGAGAGGCTTTGTCTTGAGACTATTGGTGCTCTTAGGGAGCGTGGCTATAGGGTTGTATTGGCTAGTATTGATAGGACTAACTGGAGTAGAGTAGAGAAGCTGTGGGGTAGAGTTCCACGTCCTGATAGAGAAGTTGTTTTATCGGTTCCCCTGAAGAGATTCACTATCTATAAGCGTCTCCTATCATCTCTTCTCATACCCGGTCTTAGGAGGATATGTGATGTCATCGTGAATACTCATGGAGACATACTTGTATCTAATGCAGATATTACCTATATGCACTTCCCCACCTTCATACTATGGGATACGAGCTACCATAAGTACGAGACGGGGTTCTGGAGACTCTATTTCACACCATACTATATAGTCGAGAAAAGGCTTATCAAAAAACATGTAGAAACACTATTACTAACCAACTCACGGTACTCCCAGAGCATTATACACAAAGTATTTAATAGAAAAGCACTAGTAGTCTACCCACCCGTAGACATAGACAAGTACCTCAAGCTAGACAACTATAATAGGAGAAACAATATTGTCTCAATAGGAAGATTCTCTCCAGAAAAAAGATACGAGTTCATAGTACAAGTCGCCAAACACTTACCAGAATACACATTCTACATCATAGGCTCAGTCCCAAATACTAGAGAAGCAAGAAACTACTACGAGAAAATAAGGAGTATAATAGAGGAAAACAACTATAAGAAATAAATAGTTAGAGTAGTTGAGAAACACATCTCTTACAGGGGGAGTGTATGTTAATGCTTGCAATTACTGATACGGACATACTGTTACAATAATAACTATTACATAATACCTCTATGAAGTAGAAATAAGTCAGGTTACCTGAATAAATGATGTGGGTGATACAATTGTTTAGGCAGATCGTTGAGAATAGGTTTGGTTACAAAATGGATAGTGAAATGTGTGCGTTCAAGTTATTGGCAAATAGAACTTTTCGGAAAGTACTGAAATACCTTAGTAAAAAAGTATACATGGAGTGGAACTGGTTTGATAAGCCGTTTTCCCTCAGGGACTGTGTATTCATAAGTTATGATGGCTACAGGTTTACATCATTTTGTAGAGAAATATTTAGGGTATTAATGGGTGATGAAACAGAGCCTTTAAATGAAGTTAAGGAGCTAGTTTCAGGAATTGCGCCGAGGTGTGTAGTACTGGATATAGGTGCTCATATTGGAATGTACACGGTGAGATTAGCCGATATATGTAGAGAAGGAAGAATAGTAGCCGTTGAACCTGATCCTAGAAACAGAGTGTATCTCAAAGCGAACGTGGCATTGAATAGGCTAAGGAACGTGGAAATAGTGCCCTACGCTATATCTGACAAGAGCGGAGAAAAAGTAAGATTTGCACTAGCAACAGTATCTGGTCATTCCCGTATAAACAAGACTATTAAGGATAGCGAATACTATGATTACATATACGTAGAAACAATAACTTTAGACGATCTCGTGGAATCTATTGGTTTGGAGAAAGTAGATTTCATTAAGATAGACGTAGAAGGTTATGAAATGCATGTGTTGCGAGGAGCAGAAAAAATTATTCGTAGCTATAAACCCTACATGCTAATCGAGACATTCTATGAAAATAGGAAACAGGTGTATGAGTTTCTCGAAAAACATGGATATAAAATAGCATTGAAAAAAGTGTTTGATATAGGGGAAAACATACTTGCAATATATCAATAGTGGTATGGTAATGAATAAACACGAGTTTCTCATAAATAATATATTTTAGGCGAGGTCATGGCTCATGATTTACTATGTTTAGGTTCTTGAACCTCGTAATTATACAATATAGGTTATTGTTTAAGCAAGTACCGTCTCTGAGAAACATATCCTCTACTGATAGTATTCACACTTATATTCGTAGTAGTGGTGTATGTACCAATGGCTATATTAGCAGGCTGGTTAAACTATAAGCGGCTAACAAAACCTAGAGAACTAGCAAGAAACTAGGTATAGAGGTCAAGCCGAAGCTAGTCAATAAATCGCTTCTAAAACACAAAACTATCTTCGACTTAACAGACCAGAGTATACCTGTTTTTGTCCCAGTAATAAACGAGCCTAGTGAACCACATGAAGAATATGTCCTTGCTCTTAGGAAAGGAGTTAGAGAATACCTTAATACTGTATGGAAATGGCATGAGATCAGGAAGAAAGTATTCTACGGCAAACTAGTCAATGAAACATGGAGACTCCTAATGGCATGGTTCGACCTAGCAGACATAATAGGACACGTATGCATAACCAAGTGCCGAAAAGAACTATTAAAAGCATACCTTGAACTAAACAGGGTTGCAGGAGATGTAAAGAAAGTTGTTAACGAGACCTACACAGCTGTGCTGATAATAAGCGATCACGGGATGAAGCCCATGCCCGATGGAACAGGCGACCACACAAACTACGGGTTCTGGAGCATAAACAAAGACATCAAATGGTTCAAACCAAGACATGCAACAGACTTCTACCATTTAATAAAAAAGCTACTTGATATTTGATATGATGTAACATGTTTTTACTTTATAACAACTTTGTAAACTCGTTAATCGAAAATAAGAAAAATTAAAAGCAAACGATAGAAAGCGTCCAAATGAGAGTATTAAAGCCTACAAATAAACAAAGGGAACTCAGAGCTCCTTTTCTATAAACTTGCTATATCTCGTAGTGGAGGAGAGTACGGGTATGCCTACGTTTAAGGTTACTTTAAATGATGAACATACTAGAAAGGAGAAGTAGAAAAGAATTAAAGCTGTAGCTAAGAAGAAAATAGTGACTAAAGACACGGTTATTAGAAAAGTATTTAAAAAATCCATAAAACTCTCGAACAACAGTTAGACTAACTTACTAGTCTAATTATTGCTGGCGTACTTTTTAACATATAATATACTACGGTGATGAATAATGTCCTTTTTGTTTAGGAAAGCTACTGGAGAAGAAGGAGCATGTTGATGTAACTATGTTGTTACATATGCTTCTTAGTTCACATTGTTATACCAGTAAATAAGCCGCGAGGTGTAATGAACTCTAATATGGTATTCTTAGCTATTTTTTCAGCTAATTCTTTCCTATGTGGGTCTTTAACTAGTTCTCTTGGTGCATAGACTCTAATCAATATTTTTAGTTTAATACCCTCTTTTTCGAGTAGTTCTGGAATAAATACTTTCTTTGTATTCTCAATAGTGTTTTCATGAACTCTGCATAACTGTATGTATCCTCCAGGTACTGGAGGTGTAGGTTTTAATGTACTTAGAGAGACCCAGAATTTATTCCTATAGTTACTGAGACCTATGTTATCGAGTTTTTCATATAATTTCTCTTCTATGTGCTTACTTAATTCAATGCTTTGCCTCAGTAGCAGTGATGCTGTAAAACCAAGGAGATCTTTAGCATTTATAGTGATTTTTTCCTCATATAAAAGCTTCCATAGAGGTTTTCTAGATAATATACTGTCTACAAGAATCCTGGTTTCTTCATCGTTATATTCTTCAGCTACTCTTAGCCCATCTATTAAAGCGCTATAGTCAGTTAATGAAAGATATTTTTCTGGGTCTCCTTGACTTAAAGACTCTATTGCTTCACTATACTTGTTAGTTAGGTCGTCTATTCGCTTCATCAATAATGAAGCTGTATGGCTAAAAACAGCGGAGACTGGATGTATGTAGACATTCTCAAACATAGCAATGCGGTTACGTAAGTAACCTAATAAAGCATTTACTGCTTTTTCTTCAAGAGAAATACTTGATGGATCAATTGGGTTTACATGACTTAACTTAATTAGTCTTTCATAATCAACTATTCCATATTCACGAGTACCTGTGTAATAACTGTCTCTTAGAAGAAAGTCCATGACGTCAGCGGGATATATCCACTCCTTTATAGTATTCCTAATTAAAGCTAATGGTGTATCTTCAGGTTTTGATTCATCTAAAACAGCTAAGACACTATTTAGTAAACCATATTTATCAAGAAGTTCTCCTATTTCACTATACTTGATTATATATAATCCTGCAACCTCATGATTAGGAATGGGAAGATCTTTTTTATTCCAGTATATAGCTTCTTCAAATGCATGACTAAAGGGTCCATGTCCAACATCATGTAGTAGCCCTGCTAGTCTAGCAATCTCTATTAATTCATCTCGCTTATACCCATTTAAGTCTCCTATGATCGATAGTTCTGATACAAGGTGTTCAGCAAATAATCCAGCTAAATGCATTACTCCTAGACTGTGTTGGAATCTCGTATGATCGGCGCCTGGATAAACAAGATGAGCCAACTGAAGTTGACGTAGCCATCTAAGTCTCTGTACAGGTCGTGAGTCTATAACTGGTTTCTCAATAGCCTTATTATAATCTATATAATTGTATATTGGGTCTCGTATGAGGCTCCAAGATAATTTACCAAAGGTTATTAGCTCTCTCTTATCCAATATTGTACACCCTATTATAAGCTATTCATAAACTTATTTAAAACAGATTTTATATTTGATCCCGATCCTTACTTATGAGATACTGAAGAGAAGAGTAGTGACTATGTATAGTAAAATCCTATTGTCTTCTCTTAACCATCGGAAATGGTATAACTTCTTTTATACTAGTTAGCCCTGTAAACAACATTACTAATCTATCTATTCCTATTCCTATCCCACCAGCTGGAGGCATTCCTACACATAGAGCTTCTACAAAATCATAGTCTGGTTGCTGTGCTTCTTCATCGCCTAATCTTAGTCTTTGTTCTTGTTTCTTGAACTCAATATATTGTTCTAGAGCATTATTTTGTTCTGTATATCCATTAGCTATCTCTAATCCTGCTATGAAAAGCTCAAATCTTTCAACAAGTCTAGGATCCTTTCTATGGGGTTTAGCTAACGGTGAAGAACCTCTAGGATAATCTATTACAAATGTTGGTTCTACGAGCTTCTTTTCCACATAGTGTTCAAATAGTTTGACAAACGCAATATCTCTTTCATAACCTCCTTTTATAACTATCTGCTTTTCTTGCAACAACTTAATTATTTCTTCATCGCTTGTTGTCTCATAGTCTACACCTACATATTCTTTAACTAGATCAAGTAATTTCAGCCTTGGATACGGTGGTTTCAGATCTATTTCTATGAAGAGCCTAGGTTCTCCTATTTTCTTCTTCAACCACTTAATAGGGCTTTTCAAGAATTCCCTAATAGTTGAAGATCCTATTTGTGGTCTCTTCTTCCTTCCACTATAGCTCCATAGAGTGTACTCTAAATACTCCCTTAATTTGTCATTATCTCGTTCTAGTTTGAATAAGAAATCTGTCCCTACTCTCTCCAGATCTACAGGGTACTTTATTATACTATTTCCAGTGAGTTTTGTTGCTAGATTATGCAGTAAGTTTTCAGCTAACTGCATCATATCATTGTAGTCTGCATAAGAAATATATGCCTCCATCATAGTGAATTCTGGGTGATGAGTCACATCAATATCTTCATTCCTAAATACTTTTGCGATCTCAAATACTTTATTAAATCCAGCAACTAGTAATCTCTTTAAATAGAGTTCGGGAGCAATTCGTAGAAACCATTCTTCTCCTAACGCATTTACAAATGTTTTAAACGGTTTTGCAGCAGCACCTCCATATACTGGCTGTAGTATTGGTGTGTCTGTTTCGTAGAATCCCTCTTTATACATCCATAACCTGATCTCTCTTATTATATTAAACCTAGTTTTTATTGATTCAAATACTTCTAAGTTTAAAACCATGTCCAAGTATCTTTTCCTTAATCTAAGTTCAGGATCTTCTATGCCTATCCATATATGCTGTAATGGCACCATACACTTTGTTAACAATTTATACTTAAGAACTTTTATAGAAAGTTCTCCTCTCTTTGTCTTTATGAGGGGGCCTCTAGCCCATATTATATCTCCCCGTCTTACATTATCTATAAACCATTCATATGATTCGTTCCCTAGATTATCTCTTGTTAAATAAAGTTGTATTCTATATCCTTCGTCATATAGATCAGCGAAGGATATACCTCCATGCACTCTTAGAGCCATTATTCTTCCTGCTACATTAACTTCTTTGCTCCATTTAATTTCTGGAGTATTGTTTTCAATAATTTCCTTTACTTTGTCTAATCTATAGTGTTTAATATCTTCTTCATCAATATAAGGATAGGGATTATATTTTGTTAATATAGTCTTTACTTCATTTATACACTCCCTTAAGGAGCTCATAGTATTAAGACACCATTAGTTAATTAGCTTATTCTACTACTTCTATAATGTTTAATGCTTTATGCTTAATAATTATTATTTTTATCTATGAATTTTCTAGCAATGTCGAGCACATGTTCTTCTTTGTTTTTGAGATAAAGTCTTATCTCATGAATTCTGGGTGATGCCTTATATAACACTATGTAGTTGCTATATTGTAAAACTATTGTGTACGTTGGTATATTATTTAATCCACCCACTTCATCTTCGAGAAGAACCTTAGGTTTTAGATACTTTCTTATTGCATGTAGTATTAGAAATGCACTTTCTTCGTCTCTTATAGGAATACCACTTAAGAATTTATTGATAGTCCTTAGATCTATACCTTCTTTATAAAGTACATTTATTAATCGTACTATACCTTCTTTACTCATTATTAATAACCTGTCATTATAGTAGTAGTCATATAGTATGAGACGTGGATAGCTCTAGTATTCTATACTACTCTCGCTAATAGTCTTAATTATTTCGGCGTAAGCAGTATTTCCTGTAATTTTTATTATTTTCACTTTAACCTTTGATCCTACACTAGCGTTGTAAACTACTATCTTGTATCCTCTATAGTTTGCTATTCCTCGGCCTCGTTCATCCATATCATTTACTATAACGTCGATTATAGCTCCTGTTTTTAGTTTAAACTCGTCTTGAGATACATTTACTCTAGGATATATGCTTAGTCTTTGTATTTCACTAGTATATGGATTCCATGAGTGCTTTCTTTTCTTATGTCTAGCCAAATTAGATCCCGGATGTACAAGTTTTTCGTCTATACCTAAGGGCTTTATCGTATGATAGGGTTATTAATACTTTCTACTCTATTAGAAACCTAGGAATATAGCTAATTAATCGTGAGGTGATATAGTGTGACTAGGAAGGACTTTCTAAGACATATTGTTAATACTATTCTAAGCGAGTATAGTAGAAAACGCAGAGACCTCATAGGAGTACTTGATGAAGTTAGAAAACTCATAGCTAGTGCAGAGGATAAATATAATTTTAGTATCTATGGAGGCGATCCATCTAATTTAGCAAAGTATATTGAAAGCAGCGATTTTGATCTAGTGGTCAATGTCTTAAAATCGGCTAAAGCTTTAGATGTGTTAGAGCAGATTCTCGAGAAAACTATAGAGAACTATAGCGATTATCCCGAGCTTATTGAAGTATTAGAGAAAAAGTTGAATGAGTTAAGAAAGGGTATTACTTCAGCAAGCGAACTTAAAGTAATTACTGAAAATATAGAAAAGAAGCTAGGTGACGCGAAAATAGAGGTTCAGGAAAACAAAATTATTGTAAAAATGGATCATGTAGAATCAGTGGTGTTGTTGGAAGAAAATAAATATGTTGTCCTAGTGAAAGCCGATGTTAGAAGAGAATTCGATAATCATGTAGATGCAGTAACTTTCTTAGAAAAAATATACAGTGCTCTAAGATAAACGTAGTAGAGAGAGATAGAGTATGAAAGGCATTATATTCTTCGACTGTGATGGTGTACTAACTATAGACGATAGTAGTTGGGTAAAACTACATAAGTATTTTAAAAGTATAGACAACAGTTATTTTGCCGAATTATATAAGAAAGGCGCTATTTCTTATTTAGACTGGATGAAAATAGATATTGCCTTAATGATACATTCGTGGAGACGCCCTATTACATTAAAAGACGTTGTAGATGCCTTAAAAGATATAAAAGTAAGAGATGAAGCTCTTTATGCAGTAAAGATGTTGAAACAAAAATCGTATTTAGTGGGCGTAATTAGTAGTGGAATAGATTTACTTGTTAAAAATATTTGTATGGAGTTAGGAGTAGACATGTGTTTATACAATGAACTAGTATTCTATAATAATGAACTAGTTCCTGGAGGAAGAGATTGGGTTCCATTACACGAAAAACCCTATTTAATAAAGAAGCTGGCACAAGCACTTGGCTATAATATAGATCGTGTCGTCTACATAGGTGATAGTGTCTGGGATATACCTGTTTTCCATGAAGTGGGGCTATCTATAGCAATAAATCCCTGTGGTAGAGCTTGTGAATATGCAGATTACGTTGTTGATTCTCTTGTAGAAATAATTGATATTATTGAAAAATATTTTAATAAATTAATGAATCAGTAAAAGAATACTGTATACCTACATTTTCTTCTTAAACCAGTAGCCTCTATGTCTTAGTTCCTCGAGTGCTTTTTCAACTATATCTGGAGTAGAAGCTTCGAATGTCAGTTCTACTACAGCTTTTGTAGGTAGAAGATATGGAGATACTCTATCGTGTTTTATATCTACTATATTAATTCTATGGAGAGCCAGAACTTCTATTACATCGTGTAATACACCTGGTTTATCATCTACTACACCATATATAGTTACTAAACGTCCGTCCTTAGAAAGTTCGTGTAATATTATTCTAGAAAGCAGCGTAGGATCTATGTTGCCGCCACTTACTATAGCTACAACAGGTTCTTCCGAGGGAACATACTTTCCTGATAATAGTGCTGCTACTGGTAGAGCGCCAGCACCTTCTGCAATTATCTTTCCTCTTTCTAGTAAGAAGAAAACAGCATGTGATATATCTTCTTCATCAACAACAATTATATCATCAACTAACTCGGCTACAATACGTGATGTATAGTTTCCAGGCTTCTTTACAACAACTCCATCGGCTATACTTAGCCTAGGAATGTATTCCGAAAGTTTTCCTTCTAATAAATACTTCATTGATGCTGCTTCTCTTGGCTGAACTCCTACTATTTTTACATTATTTACGCGTTTCTTAATGGCTATAGAAATACCCGATATAAGGCCTCCTCCACCAATGGGTACGAGTACTTCTTTAACATCATTTAGTTGTTTAAGAATTTCTAAACCAATGGTTCCTTGTCCAGCTATTATTTCTGGGTCATCAAATGGGTGTATAAACTCGTATTCTCTTTCTTTAGCTATTTCTATAGCTTTCCTATATGCTTCGTCATATATTGTTCCGTACAATACTACTTCTGCACCATAGCTTCGAGTAGCCTGTATTTTTGTTGCACTAGCTGTCTCTGGCATAACTATGATTGCTGGTACATTATTTACTTTTGCAGCATAAGCTACAGCTTGGGCATGATTACCGGAAGATGCTGCTACTACGCCATTAACTTGTTTTCTCTCAAGTAATTGGGCTATCTTAAAAGTTGCTCCACGAGCTTTATATGCACCTGTTTTTTGTAGATTCTCTAGTTTTAGATATACTTGTTTGCCAACGATGTCTGATAAACTTGTAAGAGATACTAAGGGAGTCTCATGTACGTAGTTCCTTATTTTACTAAGTGCTATAGGTATCAATTTATCTATGTAATCAATTATTGTATTAACTGGATCATAGGGAGAAGGTATTTTATTAAAGTGTAATGTAAAATTAACCACCTCTCCTCCTTTCTCTAGTTAGATGTTTAATTAACCTATTAACAACTTCTTCGTAAGTTAGATCC
>WAML01000078.1 GCA_015522345.1 Desulfurococcales archaeon | reverse complement strand
ACCTTATATATAGAGCTAGAGAAGAAGGTATAGACATTCCTAAGAAGAAAGTAAGTAAGAGTATAAGCATGGTTAAAGGAGTAATTACTATAGATGATATACAGTTAATAGATGACTTTATAGATTATTCAAGTAGAGAAAGAAGGATTCTCATACTATTAGATAAACCTAAAGAAGCAATGTATAGAGGTATACCTATTAGTAAGAAACCGCCATCGATCACTCAGGAGAATATTAAAGATAAATATGTAGTTAGTTTATCTCGTGGATTCCTGGGAAGAGCTCTAGAGGTTGTTATAGGAGCTAAAGAACTGGGTATACGTATTAAGAAAAAAGGAAATATAACTGGGTACATTAGCTGGCTGGCTTTCTTAAATACATTGAAGAAGAAAGGATACATGAAATTATACAATAGATTATCAGAGTATATAGATCCTTATACAACACCACGCATTGAATTGAAAATGCTCGATCAAATTATGGAGTTTCTTAGAGAAACGAGTGCTCCAGGAGAAGTAAGTGATTTAATTAAGAAATATATTGTTGTAGAAGAGACAGGTAGTATGTATGAAGATATTCCTTTATCTAATGTACTAAAGATACACGATATTATTATAGTAAAATAGTTTATTGGGGGATATAGTGGAAGTCGATGATGTAAAGAATACTGGAATAGAGATAGTTAATGTATTGTCTAAGGCGATTATAGGGTATAGAGATGAACTATTATTTATACTAACAGCTTTATTAGCCAATGGACATATACTCTTAGAAGGAGTTCCTGGAATAGCTAAGACTACTCTTGCAAGAGGTTTAACGAAGCTACTTGGTATTAAAGATAAAGGAGAAGTTGTTATAGATGGTATAGTGTATAAAGGTTTCTCGAGAATACAGTTTACACCAGATTTAATGCCTTCAGATATTACTGGAAGCCTTATATTTAATCCGTTAAAAAAGACTTTCGAGCCCCGCCTTGGACCTATTTTTGCATATATTGTATTAGCTGATGAAATTAATAGAGCTACTCCACGTACACAATCAGCTCTCCTACAAGCTATGCAGGAGAGAGAAGTAACTATAGGTGATAAAACATATCCTCTAGAGATTAGGAGTAAGAAGAAATTCTTTTTCGTAATAGCTACTCAAAATCCTATTGAACAAGAAGGAACTTATCCATTGCCCGAAGCTCAACTGGATAGATTTCTTATGAGAATAATCATGGATTACCCATCGAGTCTAGAAGATGAAAAGAATATTTATAAACTACATGCATATAGGCTGACAGAGCCTATAGAGGATCTAGAGCCTATTACTGAGCCTGAATGGATTATTTATTCACAGGAAGTTATTGCTAAAAAAGTGTTTGTTCCAGATGAAGTCTTAGACTATTTAACGAGATTAATAAGATCGACGAGACCAGAGATTATGGAACCTATAGGTAAGTATTTTGAATTAGGAGCTAGTCCTAGAGCAGGTATTTCTCTCTTAAAAGCAGCTAAAGCATATGCTGCTTTAAGAGGTTCTTCAACTGTTGAGGTAGATGATGTAAATAGGGTATTGTTTCCTGTATTAAATCATAGAGTTATACCAAACATAGATACAGTTGTTGAGAGAGGAGGTACTTTTAAAGCGAGGATAAGTGTTATTAGAGAAGGACTTGATTTCCTTAAGAAAAACTTGTTGTGACAATACATGGTGCTGTATAATGATTGATTTTGAGAGTGTCGTGAAAATCTTTAGCAAAAACACTATTGCATTAGATAACGCATCTTTTACTATACCTAAAGGTGTATTAGCTGGTTTACTTGGACCCAATGGATCGGGTAAAACTACTTCTTTTAAACTCATGCTGGGTATACTAAAGCCTACTTCAGGCACGATAAGGATATTTGGCTTAGATCCCTGGGTTCACGAAGTAGAAGTTAGGTCTAGAATAGGCTATTTGCCTGAAAAACCATTTTATCCAACTGGAATTAGTGTTGAAAAATTTCTCCTCCATATAGCTAGGTTAAAGAATGTTGAAGAAACAGAGGTATTAAGGATATCTAGGCTCTTGGGAATAACTAAGTTACTTGATAAAAAAATTGAGAGCCTATCTAGAGGGTATTTACAGAGACTTGGTATAGCACAAGCTCTACTAGGAGATCCCGAGCTCTTACTCCTCGATGAACCTACTGCAAACCTTGACCCTCTCTCTAGAGTTGAATTACTTAAGCTAATTAAAGTATTACAGGAAGATCTCGATGCAACAGTAGTTATTGCTACACATATACTCCCTGAACTACAGCCTATAGTGAATTATGTAGTATTCATAAATAGAGGACGTATAGTTGATTATGGTTACCTAGAGGAGCTTACACACAAGTATATAGTAGAAGCCATTTATGAAATATATTGTAGAGATCCTAGAAGTATTGCAAAAATTCTTATAGATACCGAGTTTATTACTGGAGTAGAATTTATTGATAGAAAGAATACTATTAGAGTAAAGATAGATTCTAGGTATGTTAAAGAATTCATTAATATACTAAGCGATCTACAGCAGAAAAGACTTGTACGCTCCTTTAGACACATAACTAGTTCTCTAGGTGATCTATATGCGAGGCTCGCCTCTAAGGTTTAGACTTGTCCTTACTCATGTAGACTATATATTGGCTAGGATTAACAAATACATGTTGGTTGTCCTAGGTTTACTGGCTTTAATAAATTCCTTGATAGCATTCTACACTATTACTCCTACGTACTCGATTGTATCATTCTATATACTTGGAACAATGTTCTTCTTATTAGCTATAAGTATAGGTATTGTTAGTCTACTTGATGAACTAGATAGTGGTAGGTCTGCATTATACTTAGTTGCAGGACTCAGTAGGAGAGAATACATTATATCGTGGATTATATCTACAATAATATTCCCGGTACTTGGTTTTCTACTCAGTATAGTACTTCCAATGACTATAATAAATCCCAGGCTATTAATGATAGAAGTAAACTTATTTGGATACCAAGGCTTTAGCGTACCCTTATACATAATATTGTTGTCAATAGCTATACAATTATTTAATAATACATCTATAATAGCTTTCTTAAGCATTAGTTTACGTAATAAAATAGTAGCAATAGCATCTTCTGTATTCTTTTCATTCTTTCTCCCTCTAATCCTTTCCTTTATAGCCTTTATAGTAAATATCAACGATGTTTATCACATATTATTCTTTACATCACCGTTCTACTATGTTACAATGGGTAATACAGCTTATGTAAATGTTATAACTTACATACTTTCGTGTATAACGAGTTTTGTTGTAGGTGTATTATTTACAATAGGTATTGTAGGATATGTTAGTAAGTACCTAGAGGTGTAAAATGAATTGCTTCGCCAACTACTATTAATAGCCTTGGTATCGATTATAGCTACATCAGTTATAATGGCTTATGCATTCTATAGATCCATAGACATAACTATATTAAACGTATGCAATATGCCTCCAGCAGATACTATTGTAACTAGTGTTCATAACGGAGATATCCATGTACTCTACGTAGTTGATTTAAGTAAGAGAATATCGTATAGCTATGTTAGAGAATTAACAGAGCTTAGTGAATACTCTGATGTATTCCAGATTAAATGGAATAAATACGTAGTTCCACAACTACTCGGGATCGCTAAGTACTGGAGTGCAACAGTATATATTTATGATGGTTCTTCATCAGAAATATCGCTTTACTATGGAGCTGTAGAGTACAATAAATTCTCTTACCTACATAATAGAATTAAATCAAAAAGCTTAATTACAACAAGTTATGGTAACGACGTTGATGTAATGCATATCAGTAGAAGAATGAAGAAACTAGGAAGATACTCTCTAGTACTCTATATTG
>WAML01000077.1 GCA_015522345.1 Desulfurococcales archaeon | reverse complement strand
CTCTTTATACAATACCACAAAATCTCTTTCAAAAATAGATAATTAATAAGTTTTACTAAAGGTTTTCACCTCTCTAGACGCTATACCAGCTTTCTTTATTTGATTCATCCTATTTAGTAATACTATTGAATCTTTCCACAAAAGTATATTTATTGCTGCAATGAACATAAGCGAGTACCAGTCTACATTAGGTATTTTAAGTAGTAGATATGCTATCAAGAATATAGTTGTCGCTAGAGCATAGAATAAAGTTCTTGGTATAAGATAATCCCTTAGTACGACAAACGCTGATAATAAGGAGCTTCTAGGCTTAACAGCAATATATCCATCGCGAGTACGTAGTACATAACCTAATTCCATTAATTTCTCTATATGATGTCTTGCACTATTGGGGCTTTTAAATCCTGCAATCCGCTGGATCTCTCTTATACCTAAGGGCTTCTTACTAGTTAGTAAAATCATGTATACATGAAGCGTGCTTCCAGATAAATTAAATATAGGGTCTTTAAAGACTTTTGCTCGAGCAAATCTATTCGTTCCTAAAGCCACTAGTATACCCCACTTAATAATTTATAGAAGTAGAGAATAAATTATTATCTATGTATAACAATTAAAATACTAGCTCAATCAATTAACTCTATACCATACCTATCTAACTACTCTATGAACAATTAGCTTAGAGGCAGTTAATATAGCTATAGTGAGTATTAAAGCATATATAATCTCTAAAGGGATCTTTATATATTCACCATCTTTACCTAGACCAATACTAGTACTTATACTCTTATTTCTCGTTATAAGTAGATGAGTAGAAGTTGCAGTGTTTTTCATAGTTGTTTGAATAATAGTAGATGATGTAGTAGATGACTCTGTTTTACGCGTAATACTTAGTTCGCGTTCTTCGTATTTAGGGCCTAAAACATGATCATCAACTATAACATCACTTATTACCGCAGGTGTTTTTCTAGAGGAAATACTTTTAGTATTCTCAATAGTCGTTGTTGTATAGGATCTAGTATAGTTTATTGTAGTTTCTACAACCATATCATCTATAATTAGCTTTAAATCATTAATGAAGATAATATAACTGCCTCTATGGACTCTTATTGTACAAGGACTTGGTATACTAATGGATAATTCAGCTATTATAAATAAGTTCTTGGGAGCGACAATGAAGTTTTTCTTAGGAATATGTATAGTTTCTAAAATAACTTGGTCATCTAATACTATCTCTATACTAGGCTCTTGTATAATAGATACATAGGCTACTTCATTGGAAGTATTGTTTGCAATAATTCTCAGATTTATACTCTTTGTATTAAAAGCATTCACTTCATTAACTAATACTATTACGTCAAATAAGTTACTCTCTGTACTTGTTCGTGTAAAGTGTGGAAATTCTTTCAAATTACCTGTTATAGTATTTGATGCAAACACGTAATCCCTAGATGTATTAGCAAACAATATATCAGCTACATAACCTATTTGTAGAAGAATTAATACAGTAGTGACCACTGTAAACATTTGCTTTGATAGCACTTGCATTCCCACTAGTTGTTTAATTCAAGTAAATAGTTTTCCTATGTCCTTATATTTACTTTACAGTAGCAAACACTCTACAGTAGCTATACAAATGTTTTGTACAAATCGGGTGAGTGATGCAAGAAACACTTTCCTCTTTATAGTGTTTCCTTCTATACCATAGTTCTAGTAATTCTATGCAGGTTTTCTTAGAAAAGGCTTAGTGTCTACTATATAGTATCTAGTGTCTAGGAGATATCCATCTATGACTACTGCTACAGAGATCAAAACTCTACCCCATTGTAGGAATCTAATATTGACTATTCTCTCATAAAGACTCTTAGGTTTTATAAGGACAGGTTTAATATCTTCTCCTTTGTTAACAATTATGCCTAAGCCACCAATCTTTACACTGGCTCTTATATTCTTCTCTAGCATATTTTCTATAGTTATTGATAAACGTGCACTAGATCCTTCAATGGGCTCATCAAGTAATTTTATTTCCTTAATTTTTATACTGTTTATTAACTTATTCATAATTTCATCGAATTCTTTAAGC
>WAML01000076.1 GCA_015522345.1 Desulfurococcales archaeon | reverse complement strand
GGGTACTCTACATATAGAAATAGCTTTGACTCTACTGAAGGAGAACTATGGAATGGAGGTAACGGTATCACCGCCAGTAATAGTTTATAGAGAGAGTATAAGGTCTAAGAGTCAAGTCTTTGAAGGAAAATCTCCTAATAAACACAATAAGCTATACATCCATGTTGAGCCACTAGATGATAGAACTATAGAACTTATACATCAAGGTATTATAACCGAGGATATGGATGCACGTGAAAGAGCTAAAATATTACGTGATGAAGCTGGCTGGGAGTATGATGAAGCAAAGAGGATATGGGCTATAGATGAAAACATTAATGTATTCGTTGATTTAACAACTGGTGTACAGCATCTCAGGGAAGTAAAAGATACTATAATACAAGGATTCAGGCTTGCCATGAGAGAAGGCCCGTTAGCTATGGAGCCTGTACGTGGCGTAAAAGTGATACTTCATGACGCAATTATACACGAAGACCCTGCCCACAGAGGACCTGGACAACTCTATCCAGCTGTGAGAAACGCTATATATGCTGGTATGTTAACTGCTAGACCAACTCTCCTAGAACCTATAATGAAGCTTGATATAAGAGCTCCAATGGAGTACATGGGCAACATCTCATCAGTATTATCTAAGAGGAGGGGGAGAATACTAGAAGTCATACAACAGGGACCACTAGTTAGAATATTGGCTGAAATACCTGTTGCGGAAACATTTGATTTAGCGGAAGCACTACGTAGTGCTACAGCAGGAAAAGCGTTATGGGGACAAGAATTTAGTAGATGGGCTCCAGTACCAGATTCGTTGCTGCTTGACTTAATAAGGAAGATTAGAGAGAGAAAGGGATTAAAGCCTGAACCACCGAAGCCAGAAGACTTTATAGGATTCTAGAGAACATATGTGAGAACCATAGCCTCGATCAACTATTATTTACGTATTTTTAGTTATTAAACTGTAGAGCTGTCTTACTTCATTAAATACACCTTTTAAATCAATAGATCCTCCAGCCGATAATGTAGAGAAAATATATTCAATCAAGACTTTATTCTCTAATATACTCACTATAACCGTACGTGGTTTCTTCTCATATTCTCTAGTAAATAATGAGCCTTTTTTGTGAAAGACTAGTATGTTCTCTCCTAATCCTTTCTTCTCCCTATACCCCAGTATATGCGTATAGACTTTCTTTATTGTACCCACTAGATCTCTGTAATTACCTCTATCCATTATTGATAATATACACTCGTGTTTGTTTAGAGATTTTGAACGACATTCAATGCCTTCTCCTTTAATTATAGGAGGATATTCACTACTTTTAGTAGCTAGTGAATAATATCCTAGACCCAGGCTTATTAGGAGAAATAATATTCCTGTTATAGAAAATAATGACCCATATGGTTCAACAAGTTCTTCTCTTAAGAAACTCATGTTATATATTATTCTAGTATTTTCTAGAGGGAGCAATAATATACAGTATTCTGTAGTATCTACAGTCCTATACTTGAATAGATAGCTTCCATTAGCTTGTAAGACTTTTCGGGTAATAATTGTGTTTAATGAGTATAGTGTATAGTTTGTAGTAGCATTTACTCTTATACTTAGTAGCCAAGAAGTATTTGATAATACAGTAAAACATTTTTCATAAGCACTTTCTCCTTGAACTACTGTATCTTCATTAACGTTTCTAACAATAACTTTCTTTTCGGCTAAAATATATGATGACATGATGAGTGAAAGAGCTATAACGGCTAATACTATTGCTAAGCCCATGTACTTGTTCAAGGATCCCACTCAGTATTTGTAGATACCGAGTGCCTGAATATTATTATTACTATCGACGCTAATTCGATAATGCATACTAGCCACTACTTATTCATTATAAGGAAAAGGAGAGAATAGAAGGAGAAGAAAAATATTTTGGATTTTATATAAAGGCTAGACAGTCTTTTCTTCTTTGTAGTAGATCTTTCCTAGACTTGCTGGTGGAGCTAGTATTCTCCTTAGTGGAGTTATATTGAATATTACCATAGCAGCTATAGCTGCTATAAATGGCAACATTTTTGCTATTTCAGTACTCATTCTAAGCATAGTCTGTATGTTATACTGGTACTTTACTAGTCCTGAGAATATTCCTGCGTTTAATATTGTTACTAGTGGGTGTCTACCAGCTGATAGAGATATAGCAAATGCTATCCATCCATGACCTAGTAAGTAAATCTTTGGATCCCATCCAGAACGCCAAGCTAGTACAAATAGTGCTCCACCTGCTCCAATTAATGCGTAGCCTAGTGCTCCTGCTATTAGCCTGGTTCTCAATACATCTACTCCTAGAGCTGCTGCTGCATGTGGATTTTCTCCTGAAGCTCTTATTGCTGCACCTAGTTTTGTCTTGTTTAGTAATAGTAGCACTAGTATTCCTAAGACTATAGGTATTATATACATTAGTGTCTCACTTAACGTTGTTTGTGCAAATACGTACTGTGTTGTCTTAAGCCTTTTTGCTCTAGCATAGAAGTTTGCTGGTGTACCAATCAATATACCGAGTCCGTATCCTAGGAACATCAGCGATAATCCTACAGCTCCATGGCTTACTGGAAACTTTGTTGTAACATATGCTAGGAATACTCCGAATAATGCATCAATTACTATGGCAGCGAATAATCCAGCCCACGGATTTAGCGTGTACACTGATACAGCAAAAGCTACTGTAGCAGCTACAATGAACAATCCATCAATTGCTAGGTTTAGTACTCCTGATTTCTCAAATAATCCATGGCCTAGAGCTGTTAAATAATATGTTGCAAATACTGGCGCTATTCCAAGTATTATCTCTACTACCATTTAATCACCTCCTTACAACAATTTTGATAGTGTATTCAGAGAATATTCTAACAATACTATACGTTAGTAGAACCGATCCTATGAATACGAACATCGTACCTACTCCGCCAAGGCCAGCTATCTGTATTACTGTACCAGTGTTTCTCAATGCACTAACAATGTATGCTGCAATAGGTACTCCTCTTAGATCAAGCATTGAAAGCCATGCTACAAGTATTCCTAGATATCCATAGTTTGCCGTATGTTCTTCTAATGGATATGATAGCCTATAGGTGTCTCCAAGAACATATGCTGCTCCTACAATTCCTGATACAAGCCCTGATATAGCTAGAGCTAGTACTATTGTTAATGGAACACTTATTCCAGCTGACTTTAGTATATCTGGGTTTGACCCTAGAATTCTTATTCTTAAACCTAGTGTTGTATAGCGTAGTAGTACCCAGGTCAGTATAAATACTATAATTACTAGTATAAGGGCTTCCCATGTAGCAGTTGTTTTTATATTGAATACCGTTAATTGCTGGAATCTAAGAGGTTCTGCTATTTCATCTGTTCTAATATAGCCATAGGTTCTCTTTCCTTTCCATGGACCATATACTAGTATATCGAGTATATAGTATGCTATATAGTTCATCATTAGAGTTACTGGTACTTCATCTACTTTCGTATATGCTCTCAAGAATCCAGCTATAGCTGCCCACATAAACCCGAATACTGCTGCACCTAGTACAGATACTATTTTAGCCCATAAAGGCATTGTAGATAGTGCTGAAAATAGTGCTACCCAAGTCGTGAACATCATTCCCATATGTATTTGTCCTTCTGAACCAATGTTCCATATTGCTCCAGTAAATGCTATTACGAGGGATATACCAACGAGCGTTAGTATTAGTGTGTCTTTCACTACTGTTGGTGCTACAAATGATTCTTTTATACTATTGAAGATCCCTAGTGGAGGTATTCCCGCTAGTACATAGAGTATTACTGTAGATAATAGTATTCCTGCAACTAATGATACAACAGGGATTAATACACCGCTGAAGGGTATAGGTTTTACTCTTTTCAGTACTATAAGTCTTAGCATATCTACATCACCATGAGTTTTTCTACTTCTTCTCTCTTAGCTTTCTCAGCTTCGAATACTCCAACGATTTTCCCAGAGTTTATTACGAGTATTTTATCGCTTAACTGGAATACTTCGTCTAAGTCTTCTGATGCAAAAAGTACTCCTACACGCTCCTTCATAGCCTTTTCCTTTATTATTTTCCTAACTTTGATCGCTGTTGCTTCATCTAGTGCTCTAGTCGGGTTATAGGCTACTAATAGCTTTGTTGCTACAGTTAATTCTCTAGATACTAGTACTTTCATTATATTGCCGCCGGAGAGTAGCTTAACTGGTGTACGGGTGTCTGGAGTCTTAATCTTGTATTCTTTAATTAATTTCATAGTTATTTCTCTGATCTTGCCCCAGTTTATATAGAATTTAGTAAATGTTGGTAGAATAGCAATGTTTTCTTCAACACTATTATCTAGTGATACACCATAGCGTGTTGGTATATCTGGTATATAGCCTACTCCTAGTTTCCTAACATACTTAGTTCCTTTATTCGTTACATCGGTTCCAAGAATCTTTACACGGCCTTTATCAACTTTCCTTATACCAACTATTGCCTGTATAAGTTCTTTCTGTCCATTGCCAGCGACGCCAGCTATACCTACTACTTCGCCAGCTTTTACTTCAAGTGATGCTCCTTTTACAGCATATTCGCCGAAGTCTCCTATTACCCATAGATCCTTTACTTCGAGAACAGTCCTTGGCTCGGGTTTTGATGTAGGTAGTCTTTCGTAGGTTATTTCAGCTGATCTCTCGCCGAACATCATTTTTCTAACATCTTCTATAGATACCTTATTCCTATCAACAGTACCTACTACGCGCCCTAGTCTTAGAACAGTTATTCTATCGGCTACATCCATTGCTTCATAGATCTTATGCGTTATTAATACTACGCTTCCACCCTTGTCTGCAAAAGCTCTTATGAATTTATAGAATTTCCTTTTCTCTTCTAATGGTAGGTAGGTTATTGCTTCGTCAAGTAATAGTACTTTAGCACCCAATAGTATAGCTCTAAGTATTTCAACAAGTTGTTTCTGTGTATAACTTAGATGCCATACTTTTACGCGAGGATCAACTTTAATTCCTACTTCTTTACTAGCTTTCCTTATATATTCTTCAACTCTTGATACTGGAGCTAGTATACCGTATTTCTGTAAGCCTAGTATAATGTTTTCAGCTACAGTAAGAGAGTCTATAAGCTGTGGTGATTGCGAGACCATTATTATTCCTAGTTTTATGGCATCCATGGGGTCATGGATTTTAACGGATTTTCCTTCAACAATAATCTCTCCTTCATCTGGTGTATAGATACCATATAATATTTTTACTAGAGTCGATTTCCCTGCACCGTTCTCTCCTAGAAGAGCATGTACTTCTCCTCTACGTATATCCATAGATACTTTATCGAGCGCTATAACTCCTGGGAATCTCTTTGTAATATTCTTTATAATAACAATTGGCTCTTCTTCTTTAGGAGGAGATGAAGAAGAAAAAATTTTATTAGATTGGGCGATGGCAGCCATCGCTGTACACACCTACATTTATCAAGTCTTTACTAGTATGACTATTTAAAATAATCTCTCTAGCTAGCCACCGCCTGATAGGAATTCTACATAGTCTAGGAACCACTGCATTGACCATAGGTCGCTGTGTCCTAGTCTAGTGCCAGCGGGTATAGTTACTTTCTGGCCGTACTTGTCTGGTTCAATACTGTAGCCGCTTAGTGGCCCAATGAATGGATCGAATGGTCCTGCTATATAGTAGTCCTTGTTGATTGGATGGTCTTCTGTACCATAGTTAATCGTTATCTTCTCTATGTTCTCATACTTATGGGTTACAGCTGTTAGCTGTAGTGGAGTTAACATGAAGGCTGATTTCATTTGCTCGTATCTCCTCATAACGAGGTCGTAGACACTTAGTGTCTCGCCTGTTAACTTATCCTTAACCATTATGTTCTTTAGCTTGTCCTCGAACTTGGGGTTAATCATTACAACGCTTCCATCATCTCTAATGTCGGCGCCTAGTTCTACAGCTCCAGTATTTAGTAGGTACCAGTAGTCAACATTTTCTAGGTTGTATGGTGTATATATACCGGCCTTTATCTTAGCTAGGATGTCTACGTAGATAACTTCCCATCTAACTAGCTGTCCACTAGGTACTACGTCTGGTCCATAGGCTAGTCCTGGGCTATAGTGGCTGAACACGTATACTTCCTTGCCCTCTGTTGTATAGAGTTCTTGTGCATACTCGATTATTGCTGTTGAGTCTTCTGTGAAAGCTAGTACATCTACATCATATTGTGTTACAAGAGTCTCAGCTGCTTCTCTAGCTTTATCTGGTGCATACCATGCACCAATTTGTATAACGTATACCTTGATGTCTTTGCCTAGTTGTTCACCTACTTCTTTAGCTCCTATAGCGAAGGCGTTTATGTGTCTAACAACTTCTGGTATAGTGAATGCTGCTACATAGCCTATCTTTCCTGTCTTGGTTAAAGCACCGGCTATTAACCCATTTAGATAGTATACTTGGTAGAGGTCGGCGAAGTAGGTACCTACGTTAATGTATCTCTTATATCCACTACAATGCCAGAATATTACGTCAGAGTATTTCTTACCGGCTTCGATAGTCTTGTCCATGAACTCGAAGGACGTCGTGAATATGACGTTGTATCCCTGGCTAACTAGATTGTCTATAACCTCTGATAACTGAGCCTCACTAACGCTCTCAACATAAGTTGTCTCTAGCCAGTCCTTGAATAACTCTTGTGCAACTCTCCTACCAATATCGTGCATGTAGCTCCATCCAAAGTCTCCAACAGGTCCTACGTATACCCATGCAGCTCTGATCTTCTCAGGAGGCTTCCATACAGCTGGCGCTGTTGCAGCTGGTGCTCCAGTTCCAGTAACAGTTGTTGTTACAGTAACTGTTGCTTGCCCTGCTGTTACTGTTGCTGTTATAGTTTTTGCTCCTGGAGCTGCTAGTGTTCCAAAATAGTAGGCTAGTCCACCTACTATTATTAATAGTACAATGAATATAGCTACTAATGTAGATTGATTTAACGGCATGTCTTCTAACCCCCTATATTAACTAGGTCTACAATTAGCCCACTACTAATAGTCTTGTTTGTTCACAAATAAAAATGTGTAGGTATAACCAGTATTAATACAATAAACATGTATTGATAAAGAAGATACATACTATAATGCAGTATTTCTTCAACTACTACATTATGACAAGCTTTTATCAAAGATAATTATACTATTTAAATACGGCATTGTACAGCCTATTTAGTACCCACAGAACATCTCTTCCCTGAACAGCGGCTAAATCCGGTGGCACGGGATTAGTGAATGCCCTAAATCCTCTCATAGTAAACAAGTTTTCTATGTAATTCATAAGAGTTATAGTATTCATAGGTTCTTCAATATTCTTTATCTTATCTATTATTGTTGCAATCATTTTCACCTGGGCTTTTTCAACTATCCGTGGATTACTCCTGAGATCTAGTTCATATAGTACGCCATTTCTATACTTAAAGACCAGGCGATACCCCTTTGCCTTTACTTTCACTAGATCTCTTACACCATGGAAAATTCTCTTTCTAGGAGGATGGTATTCTATATTACATAAGTTATTCCTACTATGTTTAACGAACTTCTTTACAAAATCCTCTATGTCTTTAGGAGTATAGTTTTCCATCAACACAATGGTATCAGCTATTGATAGATATTCCGATGAAGCGCTTATGACTATTAGCAAACTCGTACTTGTTTTCCTATACATATCTCTGGCTTGTTTATTCAATTCTCTTATAGGTTCTCTTGCTATAATCTTACTCATTATATTATCTTTGTATAGTAGATTCGTTGCACTAGTATCTTCATCCAATAGTACAGCATCAGTTTTTAACTCGATAGCCTCACTTATTGATGCAGCCATACTTGTTGATCCACTAGCATTTAATGTATAGAAGTTTCTCGTATCCATGGATTTAGGCAATTTAGTACTATCTATAAAGCTAGAAATATCTACATTATTTATTATTCTTCCATTCTCTGCTTTAACGTATTCTATGTCTTTAACTGATACAATATATTCTCTACCATCACCTCTAATATGGTTGTAGATACCATTTATTATTGATTGTAAAAGAGTTGATTTACCATGGTAGCCTCCTCCAGTAATCACAGTTATACCTTTTCTTATACCTAGCCCACTCAACTTCTTTCCATTAGGTAGAGTTATAGTAATCCTCAGTGACTCTGGAGTTTTAAATGGAGTTGCTTTCTTCAATGGTTTTTCTGAAATACTTGATTCTCTAGGGAGGATACTGTTGTCTGCAATAAAGGCTATATAGCCTTTTTTCTTAAGCCATGAACGTATGTATTCTTGTTCTTTATATAACTCTATATGTTTCCTTAGATCTTCTATGTCTTCAGAGACTTTATTAATCTCATTTAGTATAGATGTGATTACACCTACTATGATTTCGGAGGCTCTATAGCCAAGTATTCTCCTACCTTTAGCTGGTAGCCCTATGAATAAACGTAATAGTATATTGTGTCCTACTACTTCAACACTAGATCTGTAAATTACTTTATTACTTGGCTTAGGTATGCCTATGTAACAACTATTACCTGTACCACATTTTCTACTCTTCTTTTTAGTGAAACTGTATATTATTCTATAGAGGTAGTCTGTAAACGGGGTTTTATTGCTGAGAATGTAGTTTGGGAATTTATGTTTCTTGATCAATAGTTCAAAATACGATGGAGTAGCATAGGGGTCTCCTTGTACTCGCGTAAAGTACCCTAATGCAGTCTCATAGTCTATTACGCACTTATAAAGTTTCTTATATAAGCGATAGTTTTTTCCTTCTAGTTTCTTCAATAAGCTATTTACTTCACTAGTATCTACTCTATATCTGCCATTATATCTAGTAG
>WAML01000075.1 GCA_015522345.1 Desulfurococcales archaeon | reverse complement strand
CTTTAGAGATAGGTAGTTTCACTAACTTATGATTTCTATCGTATCCTGCGTAGGGCCTATTGTTTACATATATTATTGAGTCTCGGTTAATATCTAGGTACAAATAACGTGAATAACCTCTGGTTTTAGATAGAGTTCTTGGTACAATAGTGAAATACATAGTTAATGGTAAAAGCTCTTCATCTATATGTGTAGGTATTTTTAACTTCTTATCTACGGCTTGTACTTCATTTACGTAAGTTATTGATTCTATACTTGAAGCGATTACATACGAAGCTCTATACTCTAGGGCCTTAGGATAGATTTGTAGTGTACCCCCCACTATTACTGCACCTTATGGGGTATAAACTATGCGTTTATGTATACTATAAAAATTATTTCTCTATAACAAGTACAGAATACTTATGTATTAACTCTTTAACTTTAGGCTCAAGCTCTTTCGGTAAAAGAGGGTCTCTTAAATAACTCTCTAAATCCCTAAGTCTCTTCTTAATCCAGTTAATATCGTGTTTTCTCCAAGCTACTTGAAGCTCTATATCAATAGCTTTTAAATGAGCTTCATAAGTATCTGGATAAGCTTTCACTAGGATATTATCGATTATATTGTATCCTCTATTCTTTAAGAGAGTTATCTCTACTAGTTCGTGGAGTAGTAGGTATTTATTTGAGAGTATTTGATCTAATTCAATTAGCTCCTTTGTATACGTTCTCTGGCTTAAATAAATTATTAATTCTTTTGAAGAAACATTGCATTGATAGCCTAAATTATTTAGCTCTATACATGTGTTCTTTAATAGCTCTTCATGTTCCTTTAAAAGCACCAACTATAACCCTCACAAATAATTCTACTAAACTATTATTCGTATATATTTAACAAGGTTATATCTATGCTCTCTAAAAATTTATAAACCACCCAGTGAATACTGTGGGTAAAAGCATTTATTTGACTAGAAACTGGTGATGTAGTTGAGTAGTACCCTTCTCTATAGTAATCCATGGGAACTTGCTTGGAGATGTAGTAGGAGTAAATGTGATTTAGAAGAAACACTGTCTTTACTAAAGAAAAGCTTATTAATGAATAATGGGTCGAGGGAATACTTTAGTGCTCTAGAATTTCTAAGATTCTTTAAGAGCGATGCGCCAATAGATAAACAAGTCTTGGTTTCACGTAAAGTATTTACACAAGATGTTGTAAGGAAGTTGTTAGATAAAATAGAGCCTGAAAATGTAGTGACTAGCTATAAAGAAAATCCCTATATCTCCATGGATATAATGACTATTTGGGAATACCTTATTCTTGCGGGCTACAGTAAACTTGTAAAACACATGATTGAGTCTCTTATGGAAATAATTGAAGAATTATTGGAGAAAGAAGAATATAGTGTTTATAGAGACTTGGTAAGAGGAGTATTTTTCGGCCCTCTTGCAATGCTTCCAGAAAAATATGCAGTAGAGACTATATCAAAGATTGTGAAGACTGTGTTGCCGAATAAACTGAATACTCTATACTATAAACTAGACCTCCTCTTAATGCTTGTTACATCTTATTCTCCTAAAACTTTGCTCGGAAATAGAGAGTATGTTGAAGATATTATTAAGCTAGTTAACGATGTAGCATCGATAAACTCTGAGATCGTTTACAAGGATCCAGATATAGGATATAGTATTGCTAATGAAATAGGCTTGGTAATGAATAAATTAAATCAGTTATGCTATGAAACTGGGAAAATAGATGTATGTAGAGAAATTAAAGAGAGAACTAAGAATGTACTAGAGGAAATGTATAAGCACCTAGGTTCTCTAGTTAATTTACTACTGGAAAATCTGTCTAAGAAATAGAGGGTAAAAATAGTCAGTAACTCTAGTTTATCTTAGTTAATTCACTACAGTACCTCAGTAGTAATGCATTATTTGAGCTCCATGCATAAATCATACATATATTGTACGCTACAGTATCGGATACATGAGTAGCTGGGACATTCTCTTGCTCTTCTATATTTTTCTTCTTTAATAGTTTCACTAATAACTCCATAGCTATCACCAAATAATTATTTCTACACACTTTATTAGGTGAGGCTATAAACTTTGATATGAAGAAGTAGATAGAGTTCTCCCACTAGAGTAGTTTCTATGGGTGTAGAGTCTGTGGAGAGTGAAGGAGATAAGATTAAGAAGAAACTTATTGCCTATGGAATAGGTAGATTTCAGGTAATGGCTTTACTGCAGGCAGCTAGACACTATATTATCCACAGAGATCTTGATAAAGCTAAAAGCTTCGGCTTAAATAGGGCAATATTTTATGCTTGGGCTAAATACTATGGACCACATACATTGCATTGGAAACAAACTCGTTTAGAAGATATTCTTAGAAAAGGAGTTGTTAAGCAGAAAAAAGGAAAGTGCCCTAATAATATGAAGGAGGTTCTCGGCGAATGTGTTGAAGTATCTCCCAGAGGATACTATGTAATAGGGGGAAAGGAGCAGTTGCCTAAGGATTTCTACGAGAACGTAGAAAAGAAGTTATCAAGACTACTAGATCCTAAGCAGGCTTGGGAGGCCGCTCTTGAATATGTTAAAAAATTCCCTAAGTGGATTCTAGAGGATCAGCAGAAATTCTATAAAATAGTATATGAGCCTATTAGAGATAGTTTCTTTATAGAACTAGCTCTAGGGAAAAAGCCTGAGCCCCCTAAGTGGCTTATGGAGAAAATAGAGTCTATAGATAGAATGATTAAGAAAGTAGGTAAGCAAAAGACTTTATTTGACTATAAATGATTATGTCTAGAGATGATGTGTATTGACAACTAATGAAGAAGCTATAGATTGTGCAAGAAAATGTCTTGATTCAAAAGATGTTTCTCTATGCTTCATAGATTGTGTAGTAGGTTCTGAACCTGTAGAAGAAGCTAAAGCATGGCTTAAGGTATTTAAGTCTTCACTAGATAATGTAGTTAAACTATATGGTTTTACAAATGTATTATTTAGTAGAGAATTCGGTAGTTTTGTAAGAGATCCTAGGTCTCATTTGAAGAAGAAATTATTCATTTACACACACGATCTACTTAGGAAAAGACTTTCTCCAGAAGAATATGGTCCTAGAGCAGCAGCTGCTCTTAGAACTAGTTTAAGAACTAATCTACGTACTCTCTACCAGAATTGGGTCTTCCTAGTAATTCTATACCATTTATATACTGAAGGAATCCACGTAGTTTACCCAGAACATAAGGTCTTGAGCCTTGAGAGAAGCGGTAAACAGAAACTCAGGTGGATACCCCCTAATTTAGTAATTGATATACCTGGCTATGGGAGTCTAAGCTTCTTTATCGAAGTACCTAGGCCTCTTGCTTGGGAAGATACAAGTGATTTAAGAGAGTCTTGGAAACTATATACTGCTTTAAGACCTGATATGATGGTTTATGGAGGTAGAGTAATGGATATTGTTGAACCGAGTATGAATCCTCCTATAAAGAGGCCTGATGTAATAATTGAGTGTAAAGAACTTATTGATTGGTACGCTAGAGTCAGAGATGTAAGAGGACCTCTTGCTAAGCCCTTGACTGCTGAAGAATGGAGGAACTTATGGATACAAGGTTTATGGGATGGTTTAGCTGAAGTACTTGGTGTAACTAGGAGAGAAGCTATAGAGCAAGCTAAGGAGAGAAAAGGAATTAGGTTGAATGAAGTAAAAGTTGTAGAACTCTATAGGAGTGTATACAATCCCAAAACCATGATCCTGATATCTAAGTACAGTATCCCTAGTGATGTAAAGAGAGAAATAGAAGGACATGACATAATAGTTTATGATAATATAGGCTTTGATGTAAACAAGTTAAAGGAACCTGTAGAACATTTGCTTAAATATGCTAAGCCCTCTGAGGAAATCATTTTGAGAATAAACGATCTAGAATTAGCAGATATTATGATAAAACTAATTAACCTCGTTAAGAAAGGAGTCATTAGCAAAGATGAACTATACAACTTAATTAAAAGAAAACAAATTATTCAATAAACACTATATATTATTTCATAAATATATCTTCGATATAACTACGTTACCTCCAAATACTTTATTAGAAACTACCTCTCTAACAACACCATCTCTTGAAATAAACTCTATACTATACCCAGCCGAATTACAGAGTATAGAGTATGTTCCTTCACTACATAGTTTAAAAGGATAGACATAGGTATTTCTGTAATACTTCCTAACTCTATTCTCAAGTTTTCGGAAAGATCGTAAAGGAACTCCTAGAGTACTTCATTATGCCTCTTAATAAACTCTAGTGTCTCTTATTATTCAAATCTTCAAGCTAGAGGTAAGGATCTTCTACATCCATAATATTTACTCTATACTATTCCTTGGTTATTCGCTTACTTGATTTCTTGGAGATTAAAAACTATGGAGACTTTTAAATGTTCAAATATTCACTTAATGCTAGTGTTTTAGTAGAAAAAGTTATTTTGGCCATGAAAAAAGTATTGTATTTACTTAAATAGTGTATTGAAGAAACTCCTAAGTTGACCTAGATCTACTTCTTTGTAAAAGATTTCTTCCTTACCCTTAAACTCGTTGATCATGACTTTTATTCCTTTATAATCTTCCTCTATATTTTCTAAGCCTTTATAGTACATGAGGTTGTAGGCCTTCTCCTCTTTTATAAAGAATGTAGAATATGGTGCTAGTCCTAGATATAAAGTTATATTGTCGCTTATACTCTCGTGAACAGTCTTTATAGTGCCGTTGCTACATTTATAATGGATTACTGCTGTTGGCTTAAAATCTATTTTCTTAACAATAGTTATATATTCATGTCCCGGTAAAGGAGGATACTCGTGTATAGAGTGAGAAACTTCTTTCTTCTCTGGATCAACTACTACATATGGGTCATAGATGTATATTACGTCACTATCTATATCGAGTCCATATGCACCAATAACTTCCTTTACTCTAGCTTCAAATATTGTAAACGGCGCTACTATACTATCTACTTCACAAGAAGACTCCAGCCTATACTTAGGCTTATAAACTCCAGTAATCTTAACGTACACTACTGCAAAACCTTCATCATAAAAACTCCATTTCTCCAACAATTCCCTAAAACTAATATTACCCATGCTAAACAAATGAAGCTCTCTAGCCCATAAACCCTCAACACCCGTTCTGAAACGCCATTTCCCATAAGGCAATACCGAAGTAGTACTTTCACTAACACTATCTACTAAATTGTTCTCAACAATACTATTTTGGATAGACATTAGCATATAAACTAGAGCAAGAACTATGAGAATAGACACGACTACAAGTAAGAACCTACTTAAAGATTTCATGGGCTATCACCTATTAAATGGGGAACTAGGTAAAGCACAATCTGGATCATTTCCGCCGCAATCTCCTACTCCCCCTTTACATAGATCGTCGTATATTGTCTCCATAAACTCTATATCAACACTTGTTGGCTTATATATTCCTGTATCTTCATAGTTAGAGCCATAATACATTAATGAACAATAGTAACTTGTGTGATAAGGTCCTTCTAGAGCATGACCAAATTCATGAGCTACTACAGACAGGACATGTTTATTATCTATAAAAGTTCTTTCCCTAAGATCATCTAAATCTACACCAATATAATTCTTACCTGAACTAGAGTCTTTATACCAAAAACCTAGTTTTCCATCTTTTCCATCTAAAGATTCTACATAAAAGTATATATGATAACTACTGTATACAGTTCTTGATAAATAAGGCCACTTAGGCTGTGCATCAGCTCTTGCATTATTCCAGGAATTGGCTGCATTTACTACTGTATATGTATTTAATAAATCATACCAACCCTCACTATCAGCAGTTCTATCTAAACCCGACCATATATAGTATTTTACAGATGTATAATCACACCACGGAGGATTTACTGCACTAACTGTTACTACTACAGTAAGTAAGAAGATTACTAAAGCTATACTATAATATCTTAGAACACCTTTCACGGTATCACATGAGTTATATTTATATTAAGGAGAAAAATACGCTCAATATACCACGCGATCTTTAGCGAAACATTTATAATTGATAATAAAAGAGTAATGATTAATATCATTATTATACTTCTTTCTTTGAATTAGCTCCATCTTTTAGCTTCTATTGACCCTCTCATAGTATTATGTTATGTATGGTATTCAATTATGTTTCTAAGTCAAATAGTACTTGTAGTGATCTAGCTTGTGTGTAAAGTGTATACTCTAGTCCCTCACTTACATCCATTGACGCATGAACTACTCTAAAGAAACCGAAGTAACCATAACATGTTTGTTAGAGAAAGGATTGTATAACTATAATTTAAACTAAGGTTTAGTGAATCAGAAAAGCATTTATGAATATGTAGTTTATGATAGATA
>WAML01000074.1 GCA_015522345.1 Desulfurococcales archaeon | reverse complement strand
ATTCCCGGTAAAAGCTCTGGAAGACCATTCCATCCCCTCATAGACCCTACTTTATTTATTATTCTTATTGCTTCAAGAGCTTCATCGGGGTATACTTTTAAATTATTCATCTTCACTACTTTTTCATCAAATGATTCTATTCCTAAAGCTGCTACATCTCCAGGTGTATGGTACTTTATTATTATCTTGAGTGCTTTCATAGATTCTTTTTTATTATGTATTATTGTCCCTGGATTCACATTATCTATATGAAGTACCTTGAGGTTTTTGGCTACATAGCGTATTCCTCTAAATAGTTTTTCTAATGCATTAGTATTTGGCTTAGGGAACTCTAGTTTACCAGTATCTATTCCTTGATAAGCTAGTATGTCTGGTTGTCTTCCTACTCTATAGTGTTTAACACCTAGTTCATCAAGTATAGAGACTTCTTTAATTATACCCTCTACGTCTCTATAAATTACTCTCCCGTACCTAGGCTCTATACAGAAGCTACAGCCGCCTGTAATGTAGCGAGGACATCCTCTATAGGTCTCTATTTCTACTATTAAATTCCATTTATAGTTTGGATGTTGTTTAACAATGAATGCGCCATAATAAAATGCCTTATTAGCTAGTTTATAGTCTTCTCTAACTACATATGGATTAGCTTTCTCTACTCCATCTAATGCTAATTGATAAAAGAAGATCTCTGGATCGCCGGGAACTATTACATCAAATAATTTCTTTAACTTCTTTATAGAATACGCTATAGAGCCTCCTCCTAATCCAAATCCAAATCGTGCAGCTGGTCCAATGAGTACTTTGAACTTATTCTCTAAAAGTATAGCTATTCGTTCTAGTTCATCATATGTAATAGGTTTTCCGCCAATGTATTTTCCAGGTACTTCAGCTCCAGCAATAAATACTATGAGGTCGCTCTCTATAGACTCATTTATGAATTTATTAATTGCTTTCCTAGCTTCATCTATTGTATAGTATTTTATAGTAATGTCTTTATTAACGCTCCATAGAGCTCCAGCAACTAGTCTAGGATATACATTAATGTATGGTGGCACACCTAGTCCTGCAGGTTCATCAGTGTATCCATCAAGTATAACAACTTTCTTTATCATGTCATCTTCCTATCGAATAATACTAGATTGCACCTTATTATAGTATTTTTATTACTCTTTCTTTGCCCAGCGGAACCCTGTTCTTGCTAGATAGAAGAGTATGGGTACAAGAGTTACTGCAAACGCTATTGCTATCCCCCACGATATAGTCTCTATAACTCTTGTTGCTTCACTAAATTGACTGAATATAGCTCCTAAACCTATGATTAGGAATACTAGGAGTACTATGAATTGCAGGTATGGCGCAAAATCTTTAAACTCAGGGTACTCGCTAACTATGATCTTAACAGCCGTTCCTGCAACAAATATTCCTATGGCTATCACTAAAGCACCAACTATTAATGGATATACTAGACTGCCCTGGAGATCTAGAGTGTTTAACGCTATAGTTATTATCACTGATATAAGGCCTAGTAGTATAAAGTTCTCTATTATAGAGGAAATCTCACTATAATTCTCTGGAAAGCTTCTCTTCAAGAAACTACCTATGTACTTAGCTAGTGCTACAGCTAGTAGAAGGCCTAGAGTAAGTATTGTTATAGCTCCTATAAGTTTTGGTAGAAATAAGGCTATTTCGTGAATTGTTGCTCCAGCGTATCCAGTCAACTGCATAGCTTCTACAGCAGCTACTATAGCAACTACTATGATAAATGCTTTCACTAATCCAGCTAGTAGAGCAGATAAATCTATTCCAAGTTCTTTAAATGTTCTACCAAACTCTGTCCTACCAAGCGGTTTATCAACTATGTTGTCTAAGGTCTTATCTAGTATACTAGCTATAGCATCTCCTATTATATAGGCTACTATAAGGATTATTGAGGCAGTAATGAATCCTGGAGCAGCAAGTGTTATATAGTTAAGGAGTGCATCATAGTAGAATATCAAGTTTACAGCAATAGCTATAGCTAGAACAGTTATTGCTAAAACAACTATGCTCTCCAGTAATGCTACAAAAGACTTATGCCTCTCAGATACAAATCCTAAGAGACTTGTAAAGAATTTTGAAAGAAGTATTCCCAATGGAATACCAATAGCTAATACAGCAATACCCCCTATAAGCCTTGGAAGGAAATAAGCTATATCAGAGACTAGAGTTCCTATGGGACCGGTAAGCTCTAGATAATTTATAGCAATAACTATCGATATAACTATTATGAACGCCTTAGTTAAACCACCAAATAATTTTGAAAAATCAATCCCTGATTCTTTAAGTGATTTACCTATCCTAGTATTTTCTAGAGGTCGTTGAATGAATTTATCAACAAGTTTTTCAACAGCTTTACCAACTAGATCACCTATAAAGTATCCGACTATGAGTACAATTATTGATGCTAGAACATTAGGTAAGTACTCGATCATCTTAGATACAGCGTTTCCTATACTATCGATGAGCCTATCTACAATATTCACCATATAAACCACCGTGTACTACAGTACATAAATTGTATGAACTAAAGTATATTTGGAGAATAGCGGGATATTAAGATTTGTTATAATACTTAATGAATGGTTCAGGGAAAAACTATTGTTTATCTTATCTATAATTCTATATTTGCATGTACGTCTCTGAGGTCTTCTTCCGTCTTACCTAGTCTCTTCATGAGCTCTACTATAACCCCATCTAAGAATATCATTACTGTATCTTCAAATAAAGTACCTAGAGGAGCTAATGGCTCGTGAATGCCCAGTATTTGTCTTGTGTAATAGTCTTCTTCTTTAGCTATCTTTGTACGTCCAGGTACAATAACAAAGGCGTCTGCTAATTGTGCTAAAGGACTATTGGGATAACTAGTTATAGCTATTACATATGCTCCAACACTTTTGGCTGCTTCAGCTGCTGTAACTATTAATTTAGTTCTTCCGGAACCCGATATCGCTACTACTATGTCTTTCTCTTTTATACGAGGCACTATAGTCTCGCCTAGAACAGCTACTTGGTATCCAAGGTGTAGTAGCCTCATTGCAAAAGCTCTTCCTACTAAACCACTCCTACCAGCCCCCATAACAAGGATTCGAGCTCCTCTCTTATACGCATCTATAAGTACATCGATCATTTGTTCTACTTGATCATCGTTAATAATATCTATTGATTTCTTTACAAACTCGACAATCTCGATCATAGCATCTCTTATAAATCCTGTAACCAAATTTCCTGCACCAGTTAGTCCTAAAAATGCTGTTTATAACTAATAAAACTATCATTTATTGAGTAAATTATTCGGTTATCAATAACTTTTAGATTTTGTAAAAAAGATTTTATATTTAATTAACTTATTTAGTTAAGACAATTACTTCTTCTTTGCTAAGAAGCCTATTAGTAAACCTATTATTAGTAATATTATTCCTACTATACCGACCATTGTCCAGTCTGTTACAGTCTCTGTTATTGTCGTAGGTGATGTTGAAACTACTGTTTTCTCTTGTATAGATGTTGTTACAACAGTTTTTTCAACGGTTGCTGTTTCAGTAACTTTCTGCGTCTTAACCTGTGTTACTGTTACTGTCTCTGGAGCTGGTTTCTCAGGTCCTTCAGTAATTAAGGTTACAATCCACTTAATCATGTTTGTTACAAACGTTGGACCGTCTAGTTCTACACCATAGTATTCTGATGCCCATGTTGGTTCGTAGTCGCCGTATGGTGATTCTCCACTAGCTATTATTATGTTGTTTAAGTCTGGCTGGTATTCAGCCGCAAGCATTACAAAGGATCTAGATCTATCAACTAATGGATCGTATAGCATTAGTGCTGGTGGATTGTTGTCGGCTATATAGGCCAAGGGGCTCGTCCATACTATACGTATAAGTCCCGGGAACACTTCTGTGACTGGGTCATGTGGATTGCCTTCGTCGTCAACCCATATAACTACACTAGGTCCGTGGAATAGGACTGGCTTGATTACGCCATCAGATATAATGTATGTCCTAAGCTCCCAGACTAGATCAGGTCTTACTGTTCCTAGTACTCTATAGAATCTCTGACAATTGAATACATCATCATAGACTGCTCCAGTTTCTATCCTAAGCCTTGAGCCAATAGCTTCTAGTAAATCATTGGCTGCTTGCTGACTCGTAGGTCCACCTCCATAGTCGCTGTCTGATGCAACCCATATAGCTTTATTTCCTTGGCTTAACCAGTCAATTATAGCCTGGATTTCTTCTGCATCAAATCCTACTGTAGGTTGACCAATTATCAATACATCTACATCTGCAAGTGCATCACTTGTAATCTTATCCTTCAATACCTTCCATTCAACAAATGTAATATTACCCATGATATAGTCTAGGTATTTATCGCTTTCACCGTGTGCTAGATCTACTGCTACTACTGGTTTTTCGCCAGCAGCTACAACTGTTATAGCAGATAAAGCTACTGGTGTAAAGAGTCCCACTACAAGGAGAGCTAGGAGCAACAATGATGCACGCATCTATAACTCACCCTTATCTACCGTTATTAAAAACTTTGATTGAGGTAGCATTTAAATCTATAGGAACGCTTACATCATTTCATCTAATAACCTAAAAACTAGTTCATGTAGGGTCTATAGTTGAAGTATAAAGACGAGATTCAAGTTAGAGTTATTTGATGTAAAAGAGATAGATTCTTTAATAAACAGACGATATAGTAGCTTAATAGAGTAAGTAGTAAGTATACTTAGGTGTATAACCCGTGGAAGCTTTAAGTACTACAAGGTACTTATTACTCACAATCTTAGTAGTATCAATAATAGCTCCTCTCACCATTAATGCATCAATAGCTAAAGCACAGCAATGGCCGTGGGGAGAAAAAGAAGAGCCATATCCGTGGCTGGACTATCTTGCTAGTCTAACTACAGAGAGAAACGTTAAACTAGTTATTATAACTCGGCATGAATCAACTATACTAGTTAAAACTAAGGAGATATTCCTTAAATCACCTGTAGCACAAAAACTTGGTATAACTGACTTGATATTCCTTCCAATAGGTCCTGAACTATGGGATGAGACTATAAGAAAGTATAAAGAAAGAGGAGTTTCTGTAGATGTGGCTTGGGGTGGTGGACCAACATTATTTAATTACATGGATGAACTAGGGCATTTACTCCCGCTAAATGTAGACAAGCATCCAGAATTCTATGCTATACTATATGAAATGAATAAGATACCTGAGGAAATAGCTGGTGCTCCAACACGTAAAGCAGATGAAAACGGGATTGTCCACTGGATTGGAGCTGCTATAAGTAGCTTCGGTTTTACTGTTAACCATAAACTTCTACAAAAATACAATGTACCTAAACCATCGAAGTGGAGTGACCTAGCCAGTCCTGTCTACGCTAAATATTTACCCCAAACACCATTAGTAGGAATAGCTGATCCATTTAAGAGCACTAGTAATACAAGAATGTACGAAATTATACTTCAAGCCTATGGATGGGATGAAGGATGGAAAGTACTAACTCTAATGGCTGCTAACTCACGTATCTACGACTCAAGTAGTGGCGTTAGAGATGATGTTATAAGAGGCGCTATAGCTGTTGGTATAACTATAGATTTCTACGGATACACCGCTATGAAGCAGAATCCTGATTGTGAATATGTTATACCTGAGGGAGAGAGTATCGTAAATGCAGATCCTATAGCAGTATTATCAGCTACTAAATACCCAGTACATGCAGCGGCCTTTGTTGCATGGGTTTTAAGCGAGTTTGGTGGACAACAAATATGGCTTGATCCAGACATTAATAGACTGCCTATAAATGCTAAAGTATTCGATACAGACCCTGGTAAAGAGCGTCCTGACCTCAAAGAAGCTTTTGAAAAAGCATCTGTTGTAGGAGCTATAAAGTTTAACGAGTCGCTTGCATCAGCTACCGAGCTAGCTATGCAAGCATACTTTAAAGCAACACTAGTAGAAGCCCACTATGATCTACAGCGTGTATGGGCTGAAATAGCTAAAGCATACCTCGATGGAAAGATTACTGAAGAACAATTCAACTTCTTAATAGACAAGTTAACTGAGCCATTCAAGTTCAAGGACCCCCTCACAGGCCAAGAAACAACATTTACTATAGAATATGCTATGAAGATAAATAAGAAACTCACTGAAGCAGCTGTATTCGGTCAATTAATGGATCAATGGAAGACAGGAGCTATCAACAGGTATCAAAAGACCTATGAGTATCTAAAGAGGATATTAGCAGGAGAATGGCCTATAAAAGAAGAAACACCAACTACTCCAACAACGAGCCCATCAACTTCTCCAACTACTTTGTCTCCTAGTCCAAGTCCTAGTCCAACAACTACAACTATAACACAGCCAACAACACAGCCAACAACCACAACTCCAACAACAAGCCCTGTACAAACACCCACACCAACAACAACACCAGCTGGAGGACTACCATCAACAACATTATACACAGTCATCGGCATATTGATACTGATAATAATAGTAGTTGGTTACATCATAATGTCTAAGAGGCGATGAAGACGTAAGAATTTTTAAAGTGTAACCAAAAGTATTTTTATAAAAACTCTCTACACCTACACTTAATCCATAGCCTATAGCATGCCTGTCTTAAGTGTTAAATAGGGTCTGGTGAGAATTAGTGTCTAAAGCTATCACGCGATTACCGACAATACGCGACCTAGTGTTTGGTGGTGCAATAATAGCTATTGTTTATTTTCTTGCATTAGTTAACTTACCTAGTGAAGTAGTCAAAGACCCATCGTTTTCATCGCTTTTCTGGATTGCTGGAATAATATGGGCTTTAATAAATATTCATAGAGGATTTGATGTCGCTAGAATACTCTTCTCTTTCTCATGGAGCTTCATATCCATAATAGGCTTCATCTATATATTCTTTATAGCAATACTCGGTTTTCATGGATTTCCCTACTTATTTGCTTTATTCATATGGCCTATAGTAGCTACAGCTCTTGCTGGATACTTGAAGATTAAAATAGCACAAGCTATATCTGCTTGGAGAATTAGGAGAGCAACTAGAGTTAAAGTAGAGTTTAAGAAACGTGTAAGAACTGCCTTCTTCAAAATAGATCCTGTTATGATATTGTTTATAGTTATATCAGTTATTGTACTTACTGTATTTCTCTTAGTACCTGTTTTCATGATGCTTGAATACGCTTTTGAAGTTCCTAAAGACCAGCCTTTCTATTATTGGTTTACACCATTATTTACACAGCCTCCATATATACGTCTTGAACAAATTATAGCTAGTAGTCCATGGTATGTTGAAGAAACGGAATTCGGTAAAACTATAGTATTCACTGGAGTAAACTATGGTATACTACTTAATTCGCTAATTAACGCTGCTATAGTCTCTAGTGTAGCTACTATCCTTGGTATACTGGTAGCGTTTATCTTTGCTAGATACGACTTTCCTGGAAAAACATTCTTTAGAATACTTGCTACAGTACCTTTGTTTATAACGCCATTCGTGAACGCCTATATTGTAAAGAATTTGTTTAGTGAAGTAGGACCTATATCATTTATAACTAATCTATTGTTCGGATACTCAGTACGTATACAGGATCTTGCTGGAATAGCTGTAGCACAGATTATGGCTTTTTATCCAATAGTGTACCTCAATGCCTACTCTAGCTTTATAAATATAGATCCGAGTATGGAAGAACAAGCTGAAAACCTTGGAGCTAAAGGGCTGAGGCTCTTCTTTACAGTAACACTACCTCTAGCATTACCGGGTATAGCTGCTGGTTCAGTACTTGTATTCATATTCAGTCTAGAGGATCTTGGAGCACCTATTGTATTTAACTATCCCGACGTCATTAGCTACAAAATATTTAGTTCATTAACTTCTGAAGTAGGTATAGTTGATCCAAGTATTGCTGCGTTAGGCGTAGTTCTTCTAGGACTAGCTATAGTAGGTTTTATAGCTATTAGGAGTTATGTAGGCATGAGATCTTACGCAATGATCTCTAGAGGCGGAAGATGGAATCCTAGAATTACGCGTGTTGGTATAAAGGGCTTGCTTGTAATATACCTCTTAATGCTTCCATTGATAATATTTACTGCAATGCCCCAGATAGGTGTAGCATTACTGGCTTTCGACCTTATACCAGCATATGGTTTTCATCTGCAGCCAGAGAAGTTTACTACAGAATACTTTGTAAGTCTATTCACTAACCCCGATATATTCAAGTATGTAAGGAACACTATTACATACGCTTTATCGGCTGTAGGCTTAGCAATACTAGTAGCTTTGATCACGGCATATGTAGTGAGCCGTACTAGGATAAAATTGCTTACTCCAGCACTAGATACTCTAGCTACAATCCCGATAGCTATTCCTGGACTCGTAATAGCTCTGGGGTACTTCAGATTTTATTCAACAGTATTCAGTGGCACTCCCGTAGACCCTACTATGGGAACTGCTTTCCAGGCATGGATTGTACTAATTATAGCCTATAGTATAAGAAAACTGCCATTTGTAGCACGATCCATATACGCTGGATTCCAGCAAGTACACGAAGCACTAGAAGAAGCTGCTCTTAATCTAGGGGCTAAGAGATTTAAGACTATAGTATCTATAGTATTGCCGTTGATTATAACAAACATTGTTAGTGGTGCATTAATAGGCTTCATATACATTAGTACAGAAGTTAGTACAAGTGTTACACTAGGAAGCTTTAACCCTGATCAAGCACCTATGACTTACTATATGATGAATATCTATAAAGGAGGAACTGTTAAAGGAGTACAGTACGTAGCTGCTATGGGCCTCCTACTAATAATATTCCAGTTAATAGCTGTAACTATTGTTACTATAGTGTTTAAACAGAGATATGCATTCATAGGCATATAATATCCTTAAATATGCTTCATATAAATAAGAATAGTCGAGAGGATGTATAGCCTATGACTAAGGTAAGACTTGAAAATGTAACAAAAATATATGGTTCAGTAATAGCAGTTGATCACGCGAATCTAGAGATTCGGCATGGAGAACTATTTACGTTATTGGGTCCAAGTGGCTGCGGTAAAACAACTACGTTGAGAATAATAGCTGGTTTTGAAGTTCCCGAAGAAGGTAGAGTGTATTTTGACGATGAAGATGTTACTTTTAAGAAACCTTACGAAAGAAATACAGCTATGGTATTCCAAAACTATGCTTTATGGCCTCATATGACTGTATACGATAACATAGCATTTGGTTTAAGAATTAGAAAGGTTCCTGAACCAGAGATAAGGAAGAAAGTTAAACAAGTACTTGAGCTTGTAAAACTAGAGGGTATGGAGAACAGGTACCCGCTACAATTGTCTGGTGGACAACAACAACGTGTTGCACTTGCTAGAGCTCTTGTCGTGGAACCTCGTGTACTCTTGCTCGACGAGCCTTTGTCAAATTTAGATGCTAAACTTAGGATTGAAATGAGAGAAGAGATTAAGAGAATTCAAAAGAAGCTAGGTATAACAACAATCTATGTTACCCATGACCAGCTTGAAGCTATGAGTATAAGCGATAGAGTTGCTATTATGAATAAGGGTAGAATACTTCAAGTAGGTACACCTAAGGAAGTATACTTCTACCCTAAGAGCATGTTTGTAGCAGACTTCATAGGTAGAAGTAATATCTTAAAAGGTAGAATAATCGATAAAGCCGGTGTATACGCGAAAGTCTATGTAGATGAACTTGGACTAGAGCTGGAGGGGACGCTAGTTGATAAAGAGTTATCTGGAAAAGTCGGTATTGTCATTAGGCCGGAAAATATACTTGTTAATAAACCAAGTAACCTAGAGGGATACAATGTAATAAAGGGTAGATTAGATTTTCAAATGTTTGTTGGAGAAAAAATTGAAGCTAGAATAAAGGTTGGAGAAACATCGTTAGTAGCGTACTTGCCAAATATATTAGAAACGCCTATAGGCTCAGAGCTAGTACTTTATATACATAGAGAAAATGTTAGAATAATACCACTTACATAAATACATAGTATTTACTCAATAACATCCTGAGGTATTGATTAAAGTACTAACACGTACTTAAGGATGTATAATAGTTTTAAAGATAGTAAAAAATTGTTAATATTTAAGTTATTGAATAAATTCATTACCTTCTCCTAAATGCTAGAAACGCAAGTACCAACAATATTACCAGCAGTAATCCTACTACTAAATACCTTGTATAATCTTGAGGTGTTGTAGTTGTCGTTGTTGGTGTCGGTGTAGGTGTTTCTTTAGGACTTGTTTGTGTAGGCGTTGGTGTGGGTGTTTGTACAGGGCTTGTTGTTGGAGTTGTGGTTGTTGGCTGTGTTGTTGGCT
>WAML01000073.1 GCA_015522345.1 Desulfurococcales archaeon | reverse complement strand
CCTCTATGTTAGGATCTAGTATTAATGGATATAGTGCTCCATAACCACTTAAAAGCTTTAAATAATAGTAAAGTATTGTATTAGGTTTTGTGAGAAAGATCTTTAAAAGATCTTTTCTATTACTCAGTTTATTAATCAAGCACTCTATTGTATAACAAGGACTTCCTAGACTAAGGTAGAGCTCGGTAAATAGAGTTATTATATCATCTGTATACTTAATATATGGTTCATATACTACGTACGTGATTTCATTATCTGTTTTTCTAATTTCAATCCTCACTTCATTACCTAGGTAATAATATTCTAAAACATCTCCTTTAACCGGAGTTAATATAATACTATGTTTTTGAAGAGTCTCATGTATTATTTTCTTAAGAGCATCATAGTCAAAGAATAAGTTGTTTACATCACCGATTGTTTTTCTCTTAAACTTTATTTTTGTAGAAATTATATGCGAAATTCTATTTATTTTATTAAAAAAAGTTTTGGATAAAATATATTTCATAGTATTTCATCTCGGTATGTATTTTTATTATTGTGAGAAAGATATGTTATGTTACTAGAGTTGCTTCAATAGGTTCTGTTGATTGTCCTTCATAGTATATTACTATGTAGTGTTTAACTCCTTGTTGGAGAACCGCATTTATTTCTACTGTTATACTCTTTGTTTCACCTGGTTTTATGTCAGTATTCAAGGATACTGTAATGTTTTCGGGCAGTATCTTTAGAGAATCTATAGTTATAGTCTTAGATCCTATTGCTCCAACTTTTACATTTACTAAATATACTCCATTCCCTAGATCTACTATTTCAGCTGATATAGGTGTTAATGTTGCATATTCCTGTGGTGTTCTTAGTGTATTTAGTAAATAATTATATAGTATAATGCCTCCTGCTACTGTAGCTACTAAGAGTATAGCTGTTGCAACTAGTGGAGATATAGCCTTCATAGTCAACCCCAGTATATTGGGAGAATACAATTAGGTGTTCAATGAATAAATAGTTAAATACAGGGTATTCGCCGAGAGTTAAGCGAAAGTATTCTATTAGAAATCTAGGTATCTAGTATCCTCAGTTTTATAAGACGTTATAAATGTTTAGGTATTGTATAGAAAGAGGGTGAAGCTATAAAATGGTTGCAGATGCTATAGAAGTAGAGAAATTTAAAGCGCTGAGTCCAGCACAGTTCTTTGCAAGATATAGAGAGATTGCAGGATTTTCTAATCCTACAAGAGCTTTATACCAGACTGTAAGAGAACTTGTAGAAAATGCTCTTGATGCAACAGATTCTCATGGAATATTGCCTAGTATAAAAATAGTAATTAGGCAAAACCCTAGTAATCCAGGTCATTATACAGTAACTGTAGAAGATAATGGAATAGGTATTCCACCACAGCATGTCCCTAATGCTTTTGGTAGAGTTCTCTATAGCTCTAAATACATCCTTAGGCAGACAAGAGGTATGTTTGGTCTTGGAGTAAAAGCCGCGATAATATATGGTCAAATGACTACGGGAAGCCCTGTTGAAGTAATAACTAGTACAATAGGCTCTAAGAGAATATACTACTTTAAACTAAGGATTGATTTAACAAAGAATGAACCTATAATACTTGAGAGAGGTAGTTGGAGAAAAGTACGGAACTGGCATGGCACAATAGCTTCTCTAACTATAGAAGGTGATTGGTCTAGAGCAAAACAAAAGATTATAGAATACATACGTAGAACAGCAGTAATAACGCCATATGCAAATATTGTTTTCGTAACACCAGATGGAGAGATCTACTACTATAAGAGAAGTATTGAAAAACTACCTCCACCGCCTAAGGAAGTAAAACCTCATCCACATGGCATAGACCTCGAAGTACTCAAGGATCTTATGTTGAAGAAAGAAACTAGTATACGCGATGCACTAATAAATAATTTCCAGGGAATAGGAGCTAAAACTTCAGAAGAAATACTGAGGCTTGCGGGAATAAACCCTGATAAACCAGCCAATAAATTATCTGAAGAAGAACTAATTCGTTTATCAAATATATTGAAAGGCATAGACACTGATTTACTAAGACGATTAAGAGATTCAACAAAATCAGGTACTGTAGTTGATATGATTAAAGAAGGTATAGTGGGTTTATCTAAAGAAACTATTGTTAAAGCACTAAAACAAGCCGGTGTGCCCGCTAGTAAGAATCCAAAGGAGCTTTCTGAAGACGAATTAGAACGTATTGCAAGTCAATTAAGAAAGCTTTATCCAAGATTTAAACCACCTACTGCAGAAGCTCTTTCTCCTCTAGGAAGGGATATAATTGTCGCAGGTCTCCAAAGAGTCTATGAACCTGAATTTGTAGAAGCTGTTACAAGAAAACCATCTTCGTATCAAGGACATCCATTCATTATAGAAGTTGGTATAGCTTATGGTGGAAAAATACCTTCTTCAGACGAACCAATACTCCTTAGATATGCTAATAAAATACCTCTACTATATGATGAAGGAGCAGATGTTTCTAAGAAAGTTATAAAATCCATTGACTGGAGCCAGTATAATGTATCATTTCCAGCTCCATTGATAATACTGACTCACATATGTAGTACTAAAGTACCGTTTAAAGGTGTTGGTAAAGAAAGTGTAGCTGACGTACCCGAGATAGAGAAGGAATTAAGACTAGCTATAAGAGACGTTGCTAGAAAACTACGTCTCTATTTATCAAAGAAGATTAGAGAGGAAGAAAAGAAGAAGAAAGTTATTACATTAACAAGATACATACCCGAAGTTGCCCGCAGTCTTGCATTAATTGTAAGACATAGATTTAAGGAAGATGGATTAGAGGATAAATTAATTGATAAACTAATTGAAATTGTTTCTCGTAAAACAGGTATTGAAAAAGAGAGAATTATTGAGATTATAAGAAATGTTAAATCAGGAGAATAACGGGTGTCTGATATGAGTGTTTCAAAAATTGATATTGAAGCTAGGAAGAAAGGTATTGAGGTATTTGAGAAGAAATTTGCTTATTTAGTAAAGAGGGTTCTTGAAGGGAAATCACCTATTCTTGTTCTACCGAAAAGAACACTAGCTAATACTATTTATGATGAAAAGAGGAGGCTATTATTACTTGGGCCAGAGATGCTTAGAAGAAGTTTATTAGATGTAAATGAAGCTAGGAGGTTTATGCAGACTACATTAATGGCTTCTATAATATATGATGCTCTAATTAATAACGAGTACCCTACAATACGTGATCTATACTATAGAGGAAAACATACTATACAATATAGAGATGAGAAAGGTCGTTTAAAGAGTGAAGCTACATGGGATGAACAGAGGGAAAGTGATAGCGTAATAAGGGATCTTGAAGTATATCTTGGGTTATTGCGTGAAGAACTCCTAATACTTAGTAAGGAGAAGGGGAAAGTTGTTGGAAATATGCGTATTAGAAGTGGAGATGATGTAATTGACTTAAGTAAGATGGGTCATGGAGCCTACGCTATCGAGCCTACCCCAGACCTTATCGACTTTATTGATGTAGATGCTGAATACGTACTTGTTGTTGAGAAAGATGCTGTATTCCAGCAACTACACAGATATGGATTCTGGAAAAAACATAGAGCTATCTTAATAACTAGTGCAGGTCAGCCAGATAGAGCTACTAGAAGATTTGTTAGAAGACTTAATGAAGAACTTGGATTACCCGTCTATATACTAACAGATGCTGATCCCTATGGATTCTACATATATAGCGTGTTCAAGATAGGCTCGATAACACTATCCTATGAGAGTGAAAGACTTGCAACACCAAGTGCAAAATTTATAGGCGTTAGCCTAACCGATGTCTTCGGAGATAGTATAATACGTAGAAAAGTATCTAGAACAAAGAATCCCTTATTCGATGAAGTAGCTAAACTCCCCCATAAAAAACCCTATTTAACTGATAGAGAAAGAAGGAACTTTATCATAAAAGCTAAGCAAAAAGATGTAGAAAGAGCTGTAGAATTAATAGGCTACGATGTAGCAGAAGCTTGTCTAGAAGATAAAGATGTAAAGAATAAACTTAGGAAGAAGAAAGAGGGGCTACTAGGTTATCCATGGTTTAGAACACCTGAATGGATAAGAGAAATGTGTATATTCTTTAAAACACTTGCCAAACTAGAAATTGAAGCAATGGCTAGCAAGGGATTAAGGTTTCTAGCAGATACGTATATAC
>WAML01000072.1 GCA_015522345.1 Desulfurococcales archaeon | reverse complement strand
GTATAGATATCAAGAATATAACTCATTGATTAAGTACGTTATTGGTCCTGGTAGCATAGTATGTAGAGATGATTGTGAAATAGTCACAAATATAGAGTTAGCTGAAAAATGCTGGGTTTCTGGTGCATATATTTCAGCTGAGAGTAAATGTATAACGTATATGCCCTCTTCATCGTATCTAGATTTCTTAAAGAAGAGAATCACGAATATAGAAGAAGTCTACTCCTTAGATGTCTACCTAGATAGTATACAAAGAAGCAAAGAAAATGGGGTTGCTGTACTACATACTGGCCTAGAAGTACAAGAGAGTAGAATAAGAGGTAGGCTGAGCTCTAGGAATCCTCTTCATCCAGCAGGCGTTATAGGGAAGTTTGAAGTAGAAATAGAGTTGAAAAGACACTATAATCTCCTAGGACCTTACAAGAGACTAGTACACTACATACTCACTATTGATGAAAATCCCTTAATAAGCGAAGTAATAGGCCTTGGAAAAGGACTTATACTACACTACGACCCTATATATGAGTCGAGTATCCTCTTACTAGTAGCATACCTTAGTACCTTATACGAATGTGGAGAATATCAAAATAGATCCTTTCAGCTCTAATATCATTACCGAGAAGTAGCAAATAAAGCTGTTTAGCCTCCGTAGTGATAATTGGTGCAAATATGAGAACACTATTTCCACCCAAACCAGAAATAGTAGCTGATATAGGGGTAATCGGGGGTAGTGGCTTATACGATCCAGGAATACTAGAGGAGATAAGAGAGATAAAGATCTATACCCCATATGGTGAACCTAGTGATAAAGTAGTAATAGGGATTCTCTCTGGGAGAAAAGTTGCTTTTCTCCCAAGACATGGTAGAGGACATAGAATACCGCCCCATAAGATAAACTATAGAGCAAACATATGGGCGCTTAAATCACTAGGAGTTAAATGGATAGTATCAGTATCTGCTGTTGGCTCGCTAAGGGAAGAATATAAACCAGGAGATTTAGTCGTTCCAGATCAGTTCATTGATATGACTAAGAAAAGGGAATATACATTCTTTGATAGCGGTGTAGTAGCACATGTTAGTATGGCTGATCCTTTTTGTGAACATCTTAGAAAGATCTTAATAGAAGTAGGAAGAGAACTAAATTATAGACTACATGATAGAGGAACATATCTATGCATAGAAGGTCCACGATTTTCAACAAAAGCAGAAAGTAGAGTTTGGAAAGAGGTATTTAAAGCTGACATCATCGGGATGACATTAATACCTGAGATAAACTTATCATGTGAAGCACAAATCTGTTATGCTACACTAGCACTTATAACTGACTATGATGTTTGGGCTGAGAGACCTGTCACTGCAGAAGAAGTAACAAAAACAATGAAAGAAAATGTAGAGAAAGCTAAAAACATACTCTATAAAGTCATAGAAAGAATACCAGATCAACCAAACCTGGAGATGTGTAGTTGTTGCAGATCATTAGAAACAGCTCTTCTCTAACTGAAGAAGAATTAAAATCTATTGAGAAAAGAGTAAATAGAATAATAGAAGATAATATCAGCAAACTGCCACAGATAATACGCAAAACTGTATACATATCTTATTCAGGTAGTTGGTATGCAGAATCTTCAGCCCATATTTTCTATTGGATACTTCGCCAGATAACAGACACAAACATCTATGTAGGATCAGCGGACTCTTTCATATACCATGTAATAGCCTATAGAGAAGAAAATCCTCTCTATATATCGTTTACAGAGGAAGGTTCAGAAACTATTGTGTCAAGGCTTTTCCACCTAGCTAATTTAATGAAATTTAATTTAGTAGCAGTAACACCACCACTACCACCTAATATTAAACAAAATACCCCATATAACGTAGAGTTAATCGAATTAAATTACCCAAAAATACACATATATTCTGTCTTGCTTGCAGCAAAATTATCAATAAATATGGCAAAACTACTCACTTCTATAAAAACACGTTCAACAAAAATATTCGAAGAAATAGGAGATATAAG
>WAML01000071.1 GCA_015522345.1 Desulfurococcales archaeon | reverse complement strand
ATATCAGTCAGGTGTATGACAGAGTGATAGCATATAATTGTTGAAGTTAGATACGATAGTATGTAGTGTGAGATTAGTGCTATGGTTAAGGTTGTCTGTATCCGCTATGTCAACAGTATTTTTGGGTTTTCTGGTAAAGCAGATTCAGGGGAAAATGAGGAAATTCGAATAGTTGTGTTTCAGAGAATTCTATGAGCTTATTGAAGAAATTGAAATAAGAATCTAGAGCGTATATACAAACGACTTAAACGAGTTCTACAAAGAGAGAGTGAGGAGTCTGTAAATAATATTGTAGTGAAGACGTTTTCCAGGTGTTTTAACAAAATTTGATCTTAAAATGTATGTACAAAACTAAGTACTAGGTACTTTTATCCCCTTCCTATGCCTACATATAATTAGTGATAGATAAAGTGAGTAGTGTAGTTTCAGAAATTAGTTTAAATAACTTAGCATAGATGTGTAGTAATTACATGATTGAGCCTAAGAGGAAAATGCGATGGGATACTTTTTAAGCAGGTTTAAACTAGAAGGGACAAAAGCTATAAAATATAGTGGATTACTTCTATTAATCGTATCTATAGTTTTGATTACACTTATTCTATTGTCGACAGGGTATATTGTTGTAGAGAGTAAATGGATTAAGAAAATAGGCTATGGAGAAAAACCTGTAGATATCAATATCTCAGGTAACTACCTCTATGTATTAACGGTTAAAGGTATTAATGTAATTATAACAAAGATCAGAGAAAACGATGGTGAAGTGGTTTGGAGAACTATATGGTCAGCTAATGAAAACGTCACTATTAATCCATTAAAAGTGCTTCTAAGTAGAAATGGAATTATAGTTCCAGTGCTCTATGGAGATAGACATACACTACTTATACTAAACTATGGTTTTGACGGTGTACTTATAAATAAGACTTTTATAAAGTTGAAAAAGAATCTAGAGTGGATATATGATGTCGATGTATACCGTGGATACCTGGTAATCGCAGGCGCTCGTTATAAAGCTGGGGACAGACTACAGTACCTACTAAAATACTATGAATTAAGTAGTGGCAGAATAGTATGGAGTAGTATCTGGGGAAGTAAAGATATTGACTATCTATTTCGTGTATGTGTATCTCCAGGTAATGGCATCATATATGCTCTAGGCAATAGCACTATTACAGGCTATACAATTTATAGCGTTAGCCCAGAAGGCAGAATTCTATGGAGTTACAAACTAAGCGCTGATACATACGATATACCCAGTATGTACTGTTACTTAGACAGAATATACTTACTAGTTCTTCGTAAGGAAGTATCTCCAGAAATCCTTGTATTATCTACTCTAAAACCCATTGTTCTACAGAGTGAAGTAGTAACTATAGCTGGATTAAGGGATTTCTTACTAAGTAGTTTAAGTGTTTCAAGCACCTATATAGTATTGTCTGGAACAGGATATAATCCCGAAGACTCGAGTTACGATGCACTAGTATACGTGCGTCCATTAACCAATGGAAAAGGTAAGATTATATGGTTTAGTGGAAAAGGCGTTGATGCATCTATAAAGTCGATTATAAAAGAAAGTGATTCAGAGAGAAACACTATATACTCATTATCACTAGTGAACAACTATATTGTAGTGGCATGCAATAATGTCTATACAACATCCATTAACATAGTATATACAATATTGCTCTTTACAACAGGGCTTATTGGAGCATATATCTTCTGGAGACATAGAAGAAGTTAACAATAATTATCCTTGATCATTAATTAATTCAAGTATAGTTTAGTTTCACTCAACTCCCACTTCTTTATATATTATCTAAAGTACTCGGGGGTTTAATTGAGGAGTATGTCTGAATATGTAGCTACAATGCTTTTAGCAATTATAACTATTGTCGGCGCAAGTATAGCATACTATTCACTATACAGTAGTATAAATAGTATCAATAAAGTTAGTGAAGACGCATATTCTAAGCCTATGATAACTCTCGTAGACGCATCTAATGAATACATATACTTATTCAATTTTGGTAAAGAATCTTTGACAATATATTCGCCAAGTATAGAAGTATATCTAAACAATACATGGGTTAATGATATAGTAGTTCCACCAAGTACTTTGTTTAGAGTAAAAAGGACTTCTGAGACTATAGTGCTTAAAACAGATCATGGTGTAGCGGTGATCAAGTTATGAAGGCCTTTAGTACAGTCTATGGATCATATATACTTTTATTAGTAACGACTATCGCATTAGCCAACATTTTATTTATAACTGGCTCAGCTGTTTCAAAAATAAGTAAATCACTAGATATAAAAGCTGAAAAAATACAAGAAGAAACACTACCGCCTCTACTTTCTCTAGAGTATAACGATGGTGAATTATATCTAGAAATAATTGCTACTAATCCTATAAGTATTAGGTATACTATACTACATTATTTAAATGGCTCAATAACTATCATAGATACTCCAATAACTGTCTACAATTATACCAAGATTAAAATAGGAAGATATGAGGGTGAGCCATTTAAAATAATTGTTGTTACAAAAAATGGAGCTACAATCCCATATACTCCTTATAAAGATCCCGAGTTATCTCCTTACATAGAGCAAATATATAATCAAACATACGTAGATACTAATGTAATAAACTTGCTAAATGCAAATAATAATGGAAAAATCATTATTAATCCAAATATTGGATGGTCTTTTGATAAATCAACTATAGTACAGTACAATGACAAGTTGTACTATTTAATACACTACGTATACAGTATTAACCGAAGTATAGAGTACATTAATTACGATGAAGTAAATGAAGTAGGTATAGGAAGTACACAATTCTATGATAGCAGTTTGAACCTATATGTAAGCTCTATATCATTTACACCTGATACTAGTAATAATGTATTGAACATAACAATTACCTATGCCGATGGATCTAAAAGAACGTTGAGCGGTAACAATATATTACTTGATCTAGTAGCTGTAAAAGAGCTTATGTTGTCATACATAGACTATAATATCTCAATAAAATACTATTTAGTTCTCCACAGAGCTGAGTATTTAGGAGATTATAGCTATAATATTTATTTTCGATGGTGGATAGCTAGTACTGTATATCCTATTTCAACAGAGGTTTTCAATACCTCTGATATTTTCATTAGAGTAGCTACTCGTTATAGAGCTACTGTATCATATACTGTCTACGGATACCCCTATACTCTCGTAAAATATTATCCGACTCAATTGATCCATAATGTAACTATGGTTTCTAGCCAAATACAGTCTAACTGGAGTGAAGGAAAAGTCTTTCTACAGTATAATAAGAGATTTGATGACATTAAAGCAAACTTCTACATATATAGAGTTCAATACATTGTTGTCTCCAATCCCCGTCCACTAACTCTGCTGACTATAAATATACCTTATCAATCATATGATTTGTACCAAATTAATCCTATAGTATCCTATCCTGTAGGTAGAGATACGTTATTTACTAGAATAGGTAATGGTACAGTATATATTGAGTATAAGAACTACTTATTACCTGGGACAAATACTTATGATGTAAAGGTTGTTCTTCCATATTTCTATGTTATTAATATAACTCAAAATCTACAATCACTACCTGCGTACTTGATATTAATATCTAACGGCAATCCTCTCGAAGCAGTTAATACATCATTTACAAATCCTTATCTAGCTAGTATAGGGCTCTTTGAATCTGGTGATACAATTACCTTCAAGTATAGGTCACTCGTTTTTGTAGATAGTAGTATATGGTTTAGTGTATATAGTGCTGGTTCTACACTAGTTCTACAAAGTAATCTAATAGTGATACCAGTTGAAGGACTATATAAAGGAACAGAATATTACATATGGGTTAGTGACTGGGCAATTATAGAGAGATAAGTACATAGTTTTTGTTTTTAAAAACTAGGACTCTTCAAATATTCTTTAAATATAGCGTGATTAACCCCCTGTACCCCGGGTGAAGGGGGGGTCATAACTCTTCGTTTGTTATATGGTATAACTTATATACTTTACCATTATATACCATGTTGATGTATGTAGAAGGTATTGTATGTGTAGGGTGTATGATATATGAATAAATCTCTTGGAACACTCTATATAATCATGTTAGTATTATCAATAATAGCTGTACCAGCAGCATATGCTACAATATCTGTATCTCCCGGCGGCGGACTAAGGATATACTATGGTGGTACCACCAGTGACATTGTCTATGCTCCTGCTGGAGACTCTGTAAATATAAAGCTAGAGGGTGTATCAATTAGTGGTACTGCTATATGGTTGGTAATATCTCCTTCGCCAAGTAACGACGTTATTTATCCTGATAGAGATGCTGTAATAGTAGGATTGTTCTTTGTAAGCCACGTAACTGATACAACAGCTACACACACATATGAGTTCTATAGTGATAGAGTAGTAATTGACGGAGTTGAGTATACTCTAGGTAAAATATTCGCACCATTTACACAAGAAGGGAGAGTCTACACATTTGTTGTAGGTAACAACTGGATTAACGGTACCATGCCATTCATGGTTGAAGGAGGAAAACAGTATTGGTTAAAGATAACTGACATTGACCCAGAAACAGCTGAAGGCGGCTACATACCACCATCTGACGTAGCTGTATCAATTAACTCTATAGTATTTACTCCATCCTTTGACGCATTTGCTGAAAACGGCGACAATACTGTAGTACCCAATGAGCCACTATACGTTAGAGGCTATGCCTTACCACTAGACCTAGAAGTAAACATTACACAGAATGGACAAGTAGCGAAGGCATTTGTAACAGCCAGTCTAAGGACAAGTAATGGATGGAACTGGACAGGATTCGAAGTAACATTTCCAGCACTAGACCTAGTACTAAGGTCACCGGATGCACCAGGTACAATAACTGTCCAAGTAATTAACGCTACCAACAATGACGGTACTATACTATATACAGAAGACTTTACACAAAACGCTAGACAAGTATGGCTTGCAAGATACGCCGACGTAGACCCACTTACCCCAGCCGTACTAGTAGACCATAATACAGACTATAGCGCCACTATTACATTATACACAGGACTAGAGTACAATATCACACTATACAACTTCCCGTTCATGGGAAGCGTTACACTAGAGATCGAGAACGCTACATATGGTATCACTAGAACGATCGAGCCATCACCAATAAGTCTTGACGAAGAAGGAAGCGTAGTTAATGCTACAATAACTATACCCATTGATCTAAAATCAGGAAAGTACGTAATAAGAATCTTCGACAACAACAATGTAGAGTACAACTTTACTGTAAATGTAGTAGTAATTCCAGTAATATTAGCAGACCCAGACTCTGGACAAGTAGGTTCACAATTTGTACTATACGGCTATAACTTCTACGATTATGTTGGAGAATATGTAACCATATGGTTTGAAGTAAACGACCTTGGAGTATATGTGATGTTAAAGAACTTTACAGTACCTGGCGCAACTTGGAGCGTAGTATTAACTGTACCTGAGGCAGCTGGTGGTGTTAGAGTAATAGAGGCTAGAAGAGCTGATGGAACAACATTCATAGCATCAACAATATTCACTGTACTACCAAAACTAGAAGTTATACCAAGCGAGTTCCCACTCGATGGAAGAGAAGTATTAATACTAGGTACAGGATTCATGGCTGGTGAACCATACTTCGTCGATATCGACAACAAGTACTTAGGAGTAGGTGATGAACTAACTCTAGTATATCCAAACATAAACGGTACTATAAGGATAACGTTTATTGCCGCAGGCTTTACTCCAGGACTACATGTTGTAGCACTATATCCGGTAGACTACGATGGAGAGTATGAGCCAGCATACTATGCATTCTTCAATGTAACTGGTGTAACTCCTGACACTGAAGTAATAATGAGTAAACTAGAAGAGATACAGGCTACACTAGCAAACATTAATGATGCATTACTGGTGATACAGGGCAACATCGCATACCTAGTTACTGAAGTAGGAGATGTTAAACTAGGTATAAACGACTTAAAGACAATGATAACACAGTTAGGAGACGATATTGAGTTAAAGCTAGACAATGTTAATGAATCCATAGTTAATATAGTCATTAAGAAAGGAGATGAGATAGTAACTAAGTTATACACTAAATTAAGTGACTTAGAGGCTATAATAACAGAAGTGAATGACGGCGTTGCAGAAGTAAAGACCATACTAGGAGACGTCCAGCTATCTCTAACTGAACTAAAGAATGGACAAGCCGAGATCAAGGACTTAATTGTAACTAAGAGCGGTGATGTAGTAGCAGTTATTAATACAGCTAAAGGAGACATAATGGCTAAACTAGATACCTTAGAAGACTTAATCAAGAATGGTGTAAAAGCTGATACAGAGGCATTACTAGCCAAAGTTGATGAGATCAAGAGTGCACTAGGAGGACTAAGCGGTATATCAGACAAACTAGATGCTCTAGCAGCTACACTAGATGATATCAAGGGCAAAGTAGCTGGAATAGATGATGTAAAGTCAATAGTAACCGACATAAAGACTTTGGTTAGCGACTTAAGTGGTAAAGTAAGTGGCTTAGAAGGAACAATTAAGTCTACTGGAGACGACGTCAAGACTACTGTAAAAGACGAGATAGCTGGAGTAAAAGACACTGTCAGCGGCATAGGAAGCAATGTAACACTATTTGGAGCAGCCAACTTAATACTACTATTAATAGCCCTAGGACTACTAGGATACGCTGAATTCCTACGTAAGAAGGAGTAACAACAAGTATCTTTTAGTTAGTATAATTAAATACAAAACTTTTTTAATAAAAATCCTTCTATCACTTAAGTAAACCCTTAAGTAAATATATCTAAGGGCATACCTAGTTCTTCAGCGTAGATTATATAACCTTCTTCCATAAAATATTTAGTGTAATGGATATAGAGTGTAATTATAGGGGGATTGTTGTGTCTAGATCTTTGAATAAGCTAATAGTATTATTCATATTATTGACTATAATATTGAGTCCACTACCATTAACGTCATCTCCTACATCATCTATTAATGAGGATAACGAGTTCTGGAAGCATAAAGTTGATCCAGTATTGCTTGATGAAAACTATTATTCTATGGAGTTTATGAAGAAAATAGGGTTAAACCTTAGTGTAGAATTGCCTTTGGATAGAGTACCTAAGATAACGTCGTATAGAGTTAGAGATGGCCAAGTAAAAATAGCAATAGTTGCTAGTAAAGATATTAATCCAGAGTATATTGCTAAGTTTACTCAAGGAATTATATTCGGGAAGAAATTACCTGGCTTTACATACATAGAGGCATGGGCTACCTATGAAGATGTAGTGAAGCTTGCTAAACTACCTTATGTATTCAAGGTAGTTGCTGTAAGATCGCCTGTAGCACAGCTTCTTAATGAAAAACTTCTTGCTAGAGGAAGCGAGTCTAGGGAATTAGACTTGTACGCAGCTGTCGATGTCCTTGGAGCCACTAAGGTTTGGGAGGAATATAATATAACTGGTAAAGGAATTAAAGTAGCTGTTGTAGATACTGGCGTAGACTTTGGTATGAGTGATTTTGGAGCTGAAGCTATAGCTAGAGATGAACATGGTCTTCCACTAATATTTGACTCTGATGAAATAGGTTTAGTATTAACTCTTACAACTGCTGTAAAGGATGAAGAAGGGTATATTAATATAGAAGAGCCAGTTATGTACTTTGACTGGTTCTCTATGGAAATAGGATCTACTTACTATGGATGGGCGTTTGCCTATGGTCCTGAGGGAGCGTGTTTTACACTATATCCGTTACAGAGGTTCTATGTAGGAAATATACACAGCTATAACAATGTATTTAAATTCGGTATAGCCGTTCAAACAGTCTATGCACAATATGGGGGAGCTGGGATACTATGGTATACTGTGCCCGTAATACTAGCTGATACAAACGATGATGGCTATTACGATACATTATATGCTGATTTATCAACAGCCTTCTACTATATAGCACAATGTATGAATGCCACCGGCATGACTACGTTATCAATAGATCCTTCGTGGAGGGACTTTAGTTTTGAAGATGAAAAACCTGCTTACTATGGATCAGAGGATATAAGTAGAGACTTTAATGGAGATGGTATTAATGACTTCAGTATTGGCGCTATAGCTGGCTACATGTATGATTGGCTTGGCATATTCACTGGTCCCGTAGAATACTATGGATGGGATAGATTCTGGGAAGCAGGAGCCTATATTCTTCCAGGACTTGATCCAGGCGGCTACTATGTATCGATAGCATATGACTGGTTAGGCCATGGAACAAGCGTTGCTGGAGTCATTGCGAGTAGAGGCAGGGTATCATATGACTTAGGGTATGGAGAGTATAAGTTAAAGGGTATTGCTCCTGAAGCAAAAATAGCTTCTGCTCCAGGATACCTACTCAACGCCTTTACAGCAGAATTCTTCTTCGCAGGATTCACGCCAGTAGGTACTCCATGGAATTGGACGTATACCGGCGAACACCAAGTACACATAATAAGTAATAGCTGGGGAATAAGCTATATAGCAATAATAGGCTTTGCCTCAGCCCTAGATCCATGGAGTATTATAGAGGACTATATAGTTGCTACATCAGGTACAGTTATAGTACACGCAGTAGGTAATGGTGGACCAGGATATGGAACAGTTACAATGCCTGGGTCAGGAAGTCTAGTAATAAGTGTTGGTGCAAGCACGTTATTTGAGTATAGAGTACTGTATGGATACTTGCCTGGGCCCGGTGGAGAAGTAGTTAGCTGGAGTGACCGTGGACCAACTAATATAGGTACTGTTAAACCGGATGTTGTAAATATAGGTAGTTTTGCGTGGGCTCCAGCGCCATGGCACTTTGGTTTAGGAAATGGAGTATATGCCTATGATTTATTTGGTGGAACTAGTGAAGCTACTCCAATGACATCGGGTAGTGTAGCTCTACTACTGCAAGCTTATATAAGCAAATTCGGTGAAAAACCATCGCCAGGCGTAGTTAAGACGATATTGAAGAGTGCTGCAAGAGACCTAGGATATGATCCATTTACACAAGGTTCAGGCCATGTAGACGTATACACTGCCGTTAAAAGTGTTTTAGAAGGTGGTTTACCAAGAGTATACAGTTATGATACATTCAATAATGTAGAGCCCTTCTTGGACGAAGAAACTCTAGGATACGATCTAGCTGCTGTGGAGGATACACAATTATATACTGGAGTAATGAGCCCTGGCGAATCAAAAGAGCTTACATTATACATTGAAGGCAATGGATCCTATGAACTAGAGCCAGTAACATTCGATGTTGAGAGGGAAAGCTTACTGCCATATCTGGATCTCGACAAAGCTATAGCGTATACACCTGCGGGAGCTGTGCCTTTGAGCGAGTTAATAGTTAATGTTACTGAAGACACTATTGTACTCAATATATCATATCCCGCTATAAGCCATATACTAATACCAGTAAGTTCTGATGCATATAGTGATAGCGATTTAGTAACGTTTGTAGCAAGTATGCCGTATAGTGTCTATGATCCATATGGTAGAGAAGGCGTATACACTGCTCCATTCTACCTAGGTCCATGGGTATATGCTGGCGTAGACCTACACTACTGGATAGATATTAATGGTGATGGAGTAGCTGTCATGGGTGAAACAGCAAGAATAAACTACGACATTAGAGCTGCAAACAACTTCCACGTAACCTTCGGCTATCCACTAGCCAAGATTAGCGAAATAGAGAGGAGAGTTAGCGAATATATAGGAGGCATACCTGAGGGTGTAGAAAAAAGCGTCTTACTAGATATTAGAATCTATAGGAACGCGTACTACTACATTAACGGCTGGGTTCTAGTACCCTTTAAACTAGAGATTTTAAAGACTAAGAGAGTACAATGGGACTGGATCACAGTACCTGAGACTGGTAGTGGAGAAGTACCTGTAACAGTAAATGTACCTGAGAATGCTAAGCCTGGAGTCTACCAGGGATACATTATAGTTAAGGGCGGGCTAAAGGATGTTCTTGTACCAGTATCTGTAGTTGTTAAAGCCAGGATCGATGAAGACACTAGTGCTATTGAATTAAAGGGCGAGGCTGAAGGTAAGTTATACGAGAACTATTTAGTAGAAGGACAATTTGACTGGACATGGCGCTATGAAAGCGGCGATTGGAGGACTTTCGCTATAGATGTAGAAGATCCTAGTATAGTTGGATTAATTGTTACTGTCTATTGGAAAGGAGTTAATACCAATATAGATTTAGCAGTTGCTGGAAAATACTCGCCGTATCCATTGGCTGGTGAACCAGATATTGAATACTATGGAGGCATAGGAGCTGCTAAACTAACTTTATTCCTCTATAGATCGGGCTGGGGTACCCACTACGATAGACCAGCGCCTAGAATGGCAGTAATATACGTGCCCATACCATCTCCAGGTATCTACTGGGTACTTGTTAGAAACACATTGATTGATGCAGAAAAGTATTATCCAGAACCAATAAGAGTTACTGTAAGACCAATTAGAGTTAGTGAAAAAGAGCTTACAATAGAACTAGGTGGTACGGGCATAGGATCGGCTGAACTAACTATATGGGGTAGTTATGCATTAAGCAATGCCTATGTATCGGTATACACGTTATCTGGAGACGCTATTGTACAAGTAGAACCTAGACTAGGGTTTGGAAACAAACATACGATAACTCTAGAAGTCTCTGCTACACAAGAATCTTATGCATTACTACTAATAATTCTCGACGGCTATCCACAGTATTCAATAGGATTAACAATAGCTGGTCTTAGAAGTGCTACAGAGATACCTGCAGTAATAGTTATACCAGTACATATCATACCATAGAATTGTTAAAAGTTTTGAACTATTTAATAATAAATCAATAAATCTTTTTTATATAAACATTTATACATTCCCTATTCTATACTATGACTATAGTATACTAGTGTTAATCTAAACTATTTAATTAGCTCTAATGTTTTCCTAGGAGATGT
>WAML01000070.1 GCA_015522345.1 Desulfurococcales archaeon | reverse complement strand
CTAGGATCGTAGTCCCATGAACGGAAGTAGCCGTTGTTTATATAGTCTAGTGCTTTATGACCGCTAATCCTGATCATTTTATAGAGTTCTACTCCATGGGATGTAAGTAGTTTTATTTCCACAAAAGTACCTGGTTTAAGTGTTTTTGGTGATTTTATGGCTATTCTAATTCTATGCCCGGGTTTTAGAAGAGGATTTTTATTACCTAAGTATCTATTATCTATTAGATCCCATGCCCACTCTAGTTCTGCTGGTTCACGGTTTACGAATACATTTGTTATACTAGTTGCTTTAGATCCTGTATTCTTTAGATCAACAAAAATAGTTTTTACGGCATAGTATCCCTCTACAATATTTACTTTAAAGCCAAAGTAGTCTAAGTGAGATTCTACAAGACCAGCTGACCATAGAGCGAAGAGTATACTGACAGCTACGACTACTACTGTTAAGGCAACTATTGCTATTAAAGGCGATACTCCTCTACAGTACTTCATAGCCTATTAAACCTCTGGATAGCTGAGGCAGGATCTATGATGTTTTATGCCTAGTATATACTGTTCATTCATAGGTATTATTCTATTACTGTTTCGGTAAAAAGAACATAGTAGTTTAGACTATCCGGCGAATGAGCTAAAGTATTTTATTGTAATAGATAACCCTTTGTCTAATTCTACTCTAGGACTCCACGAGAGCTCCTCTACGGCTTTTCTAATACTAGCACAACTATGCCTTATATCGCCTACACGAGGCTCTCTATAAATGATCTTGGGTTCTCTTATGCCTAGTAAACGAGCTATAGTGTATGCCAGTTCTTTAATAGATATAGATTTACCTGTACCTATATTGTAGACCCCATTCTTCCTAGACTCAAGTGCAACAATGTTTGCTCTAGCAACGTCTTCTACAAAGATAAAGTCTCTAGTTTGTAGTCCATCTCCATAGATTATAAAGGGTTTATTATTTATGGCTCTTTCAATAAACTTATATATTACTCCAGAATAAGATCCTTTCTCCATCCGTGGCCCATAGACGTTGAAGTATCTTAGCGATATAGTTGATAAACCATAGTTTCTCCAATAAGTATTTACAAGTAGTTCTCCAGCCGCTTTAGATGCGCCGTAGAAGTTTATTGGGTCTATAGGATGCTTTTCATCTATGGGAATATACTGGGGGTCGCCATAGACTGCTGCACTAGATGCATACACGAATCTCTCTACATTATTTCTCCTAGATTCTTCGAGAAGATATAGAGTTCCTTCAACATTAACTCTAAAGTACTTCGTAGGCTCTCTATAGGATTCTTCAACACTAGTTAGTGCAGCTAAATGAATAACTGATTCAATACTATATTCCCTAAATACTTTATCCAAGAGATTCTTGTCAAGTATATCTCCTTTCACAAAAACTATCTTGTCAAGTACTCTACTAATGTTATTTAGTGAACCATTAACTAGGTTATCGAGAACCACAACACTATATCCTTTTTCAACTAAGAGTTCTACAGTCCAGCTACCAATAAACCCTGCTCCACCAGTAACTAGGATAGCCCCCATAATATTCTTCGCCAACTATAACTATTATCCACTATAGAAAATATAGATTGAGCGTGTAAAAGACTATGGAGAAAATTCTGGAGAAGAAAGGAGAGTATATAAGTCCATGGATTAGAGAATCTAGTTTCTATGAAATAGTTGATAGCGAGAAGAAGATTATTCGATGCAATATTTGTGAGAGAAAGTGTTTCCTCAAACCAGGTGTCTTGGGTGTTTGCTGGAACCATAAGAATATTGATGGTAGATTATACAATATAGGCTATGGATTATTAAGTGCTGTAGAAAGTAGGCCTATAGAGATAAAGCCTCTATTCCACTACTGGCCAAACTCTACAGCACTAACTTTCTCGGGCTATGGATGCAATTTCAGGTGCCCGTGGTGTCAGAACTACTTGCTTAGTCAGAGAAAGCCTTCTCCTGACAAAGCTATTTATCTAGAGCCAAGGGATTTAGTGAAAGAAGCTATCTATAGAGGAGATGAAGGGTTTAGCGCAAGCTTTAACGAGCCAACTATACACATGGAATACGTTCTAGATGTAGCGCGTGAAGCCCGAGATAAAGGACTGTACTTCATGATGGTTACAAATGGGTATATGACACTATATTCTCTCAAGAAACTCCTTGAAGCAGGAGTTGATGGTTTTAGTATAGACTTGAAGGGATGCCCTCAAATGTATAGGAAATACCTTGGTGCAGACCCGTATATGGTATTAAGGAATGCAAGATACATTATAGATAATGGTGGACATGTGGAGCTAGTCTTTCTAGTAGTTACAGGAGCAAATGATAGCGATGAATGCATTGAATGGGTTATAGAGAAACACTTTGAATACCTTGGAGAAAATACTCCACT
>WAML01000069.1 GCA_015522345.1 Desulfurococcales archaeon | reverse complement strand
GTATATAGATACCGTAAGGGAATACAGAGATTTGTTACTGGGAGAACTCTCGTTAAAATACTTGATTTCCTAGAACGCAGTATATCTGTGTTAGATGAATACTCTAGAGATATATTAGATAAATTAAAAATCTATTTAGAAAACGATGTAGTATTCCTTAGAGTAACTAGAGTTGAGAAAATACGCTACAACGGCTATGTATACGATATATCTGTTCCAGAAACAGAGCTTTTCCTCGGAGGTACAGTACCTGTAGCACTCCATAATACAGGACACCCAGTTCTAGCAACATTCCACGCTGGTAGTGTAGAGAGGCTTATACAACGTGTTACATCACCCCCCATAAACGTCCCTAAGACACAGCTCGATAACCTCAACTTCGTTATAATACAGAGTGCTGTATATAGAGAAGGTGTTATGCTGAGGAGAATGCTTAGTGTAAACGAAATACTAGGCTATGACGCGGCAGCAGACTCTATAATATTTATACCAGTATTCACTTGGGATCCAGCTACAGATAGATTCCTGTTCAGAGGTAAAGGCGCTAGTTATCTACTAGAGGAAAAAATAGCTACAATGAGAGGTATTTCGCGTAAAAACCTCCGACTTATATACGAAGAACTAGACCTTAGAGCACAAATACTTAGGGAAATGGTGCGTCAAAACATAACCGACTACTTCGAAGTCTTTAGAATAATAGCTAAAATATACAATATTGTAGAAGAAACCGCTAGAGGCAAAGGAAAAGGAGAAACTCAGTTGGCTGTATTAGAGGGGTTAGAGAAAGCATTAAAGATGCTCAAAAGAAAAGAACTTAGATAGAGTATTAATAATGTTTTATTAATAATATTTAAAGAATTAATTTTCAAATTAATTTTTGTAAGATACATCAAATAATTTAGAAAGCACACTTGCTATTCCATCATAGTATTTTTCTACAAACTTGAGACTCGTGTTCGGCTTAAATATTATGGTGAGAGACTTATAATCAGTTAATGGTATAATTAATACATAGTAGCCACTTATTCTAACTATAATATAGTCTGTAACTGAATCTAATCTATCTGTAGCAAATAAATTAAATAATCCAACTAATTCATTTAATTGAAGATTATAAGGATAGTAATCAATAGGGTTAGAGCCTTTATAAACAATTATTCCATGAATATAATCACTATCATATAAGAGCTCCAGTGGTGATGTAATATCATAGTTTATTGTAGCACTCACTACTATGTTCCCCTAAGATCGGTTTCCTATACTATTCAATATATATAGAAAAGGTTTATAAATTATTGTGGTAGAAGATAATTACTTCTACTCATCGATTTATGAATAAATGCTGCCAATAAATCATAGAATAAATATATAAGACACCTTATTTTTAGAACGATAATTTATCCTTTGTATTAACTCATGTGACTTAGTTTCCTCTAAAGAAGCCTCCTCCATACAATAAGGATTTTATTCGTGCCAATATACTTATTTCACTCGGTCCTCTTCTAGTAACTATTAGTATTGCTCTATCTCTATATTTAAATACTATCAGAACTTTATTCTCTTTTTCAAATATAACTTTAAGTATAGGGTATCCTCTCTTGGACAGTTTCTTAATAACTGCGTTTAAGTAATCTATGGATATTTCTTGCGGAAGACAATTACTACTTGGATAAAATGTTGTACTACCATTTACACTTGCAAAGCAAAGCAAGTCTTTTTCATTTAATACATCGGTCATGAATTTAAGAAATTCATCTATTTCTTTAAGCTCCATTATAATCTACCTCATAATCATTTATGTCGATTTTTAAACCGAATTCATTATGATGTTTAATGAGTTTATTCACTATTTCAGTCATTTTCTTCTTAGCAATATCGCTGTGTTTGGCGTATTTGAGTCTTAAAAACATATTTGAGTTAGTAGGCAGTTTAAATCCTACTATAGATCCGCCGCTAACTACATCATATACTACAATATACGGTTCTTCGTACGGTTTATTTCTGTAGAGTTTTTCTAAAACTTCATTTAACTCCATATATAGTTCGTAATCATTGAAGCAAGGATAACAATAAGCGGTATCATCCGATATAATCACTGCTTCAAGAATAATTTCTCCATCCACTATTAGAGAAAGTTCTCCAGCCAGGACCAGCTTGAAACCATCATTATTCTTGCTCATATCCTATCCCCCTCCATAGCTGAATTAAAAAATATTAGTAAAACAAAATGTCTTCTTTTCCATATAAATACTTGAGTGCTCATTAGCTTGTTTTCTATGTTTCCACTCGATTATTCTTAAGTTTCTCATCCTAGAAATATTTTCTATAATATCTATATATAATGTTATAAAGAGAAATCTTCTGTTTGATGAAATAGATGCGGTTTATAAACCAAAAAATTCGTTGTTTTAACGATAGCCTATCAAGAAAAGTATGCTTAGTAGTAGATTTACTGTTATCCATATATAGGCTAAGTACAACGCTACGGTTAGTGATATAAATGATAGTGATATAACTGTTGTAGATATTAGTATGTTTATTAAGCTCATTTTTCTAAGTATAAGTTTTGTATGATAATTGCCGAATATCTTTACT
>WAML01000068.1 GCA_015522345.1 Desulfurococcales archaeon | reverse complement strand
GATGTGTATAAGAGACAGGCACAAATCTATCCATTAGACAATCTAATACATTTTTATATTTATGAATAAAATCAAATACTTTAACAAATCTATTTTCATATAGGAATTCCTGCAATAGATTTTGATAAATAATTTCTTTGAATGGATAAACTATACGATATAATATTAAGTTATCTGGTGCAGGTATGTATTTTAGCTTAAAAGAACATTGAATAATTCTCCTAATCTCTTTTTTAGAGAAGCTCTTAGAGATAAACAGTATCACTAGATAGTCATCAATAACGTAGGTGAACGTTTCTAGGGGCAAATAGTATTTCCTAGTAGTTTTTACACAGTATAGAATTCTCTTCTTTATATCGATAAGGTTACTAGTATCTCTAATAATTTCATGTATATACAAGTAAATTCTTTTTAAAGCCCATATTCTTGCATGAAAATCGTTAGGGACTTCTAAATATCCTGTGGCAGTAATAAGAGGATGAAGTTCTTTGTTTATGTAGTCTATAATTTTTTCTTCACTAATACTTGTTCTAAACGAGATTACCTGGTATAGAGCATGGACTCCTTTATCAGTTCTACTTGAATAACTGTAATCGTTTTCTCTACTAAATCCGTTAATTACATTATATTTAGCTAACGCTTTCTCGAGTTCTCCTTCTATAGTACGAGAATTCTTCTGTCTTTGATAACCATTGAAATATGAACCATTATATGCCACTATAATTGCCTTTTTAGTTCTAGAATACCCCATATTCTACCCTTTATTCTAAACAATCTTAGTCTTCCAAATCTTCTTTCCTCAACAAGACCTATTTTCACTAGTTCTTCTAGTTTTTTAACAGTAGTTCTATAGTGTAGTCCTGCTAGCCTAGTTATTTTAGATATATTCATTTCGCCATACTTGTATAGTATGTCAAGTATTTTCTTATGATCTTCGTCAAGTTCTATTTCTTGAATCATAGTGTCCCCATTTTCCTCTTATTAATTAAATCAACAACTAATCTCTCTAGAGCGTCTAGAGGACCATATCTTATGCTAAGTAATGTAGTTCTACCACGGTAACCTTTTCCACTTATTCGTGTATCAATTATTGATGCTCTCTTTAGATTCATTACGTATTCATATACTTGTGTATGTCTTCTAGGTTCTTCGTTAAGCATTTCACATAACATAATATACTCTTTCTCTACATCACCCATTCTCACGTATGGCTGAGGATTATTCTTTAGTAAACGAATTATCGCCCATAACAATATTAGTTCGTGGAGAGGGAGGTAATATATAGCTTCAGAAACCATTGCTACATCAGGGCTTATAACAGAGAAGGCTTTCCTTACATGTTCTACAGTTACTTTTAAAGAACCTTCTTTCTCAGCAGCTTCTCCAGCAAGCATTAGTAGTTCTAGTGCAAATCTAGCATTACCTCTACCTCCTTTATCGACTCCCTCTATTTCAGCAATATACTTTAGTACATCGTCTTCAACAACTCCTTCATAAAATGCTTGACTGGCTCTATACTTAAGTATGTCATAGAGTTCTTTAGAAGTATATGGGTCGAATTTAATTATGTGTTTTAAGAGATAACTTTCAGTAGCACTATCGAGAAGTGAAAGACTTGCTGTACTTCTCGTTATAAATATGAAGTTGAGTCTCTTTATCATATCGGGATATTCATCATATGTTCTAACTAAGAAATATACTGCATCACTACCTGCAATACTTGCAAAATAATCGAATTCATCAAGAGTTACTATAGCGTAGACATTAGTTTCATCTAAGTAGCTAAGTATTGCAGTATACATTTCTTGAACAGAAAGTCCTCTCTGCGGTAAAGGCACTTCCAACTGTCTAGCCATTTCTAAAACAACATTATAAAGCATTCTATTCCTATGGCAATTAACGTGTACATACCTCAAATTAATATGTCTCTGCCTAGCAATTCTTACAAAATCTCTTCCAAAGATTCTCGCAGTAGCTGTCTTACCTGTACCAACACTACCTACTAACAATACTTTTTGAGAAAAACTACCGGGGCTTGTAACTAAATGTTTAAAACTAGCAACAAGATCCCTAAGCTGGTTTTCTCTATGAGGCAATTTATCTGGCAGAAACTCTGGAGCCAGACTCTCCTTCCCCTTAAATATAGTTGGTTTACTCAGTTCCTCACGTATAATCTCCCACGAAACCATACTTTCAGCCCACTACTCACTATATAACCATTTATAAAATGACTAATAATTTAAATGTTGGCTCTTTACAAAGTGTCTTCACAGTATATAAACTATAAACTAGGAATATGTTATAGTCTAAGTT
>WAML01000067.1 GCA_015522345.1 Desulfurococcales archaeon | reverse complement strand
TCCTAACCATATATTTTAATATAACTAAAAGTTTATATTTGTCAAACCAACTATATAACTCGGTGAAACCACATGAAGGCATTTGGAAGCCTAATATATACTCCTGAAACAGCATCTGGAGAAGCCGTATCCAAGGTGGAATCACATACGCCTAAGATAGAAGTACCTGATAAGGTAAAAGCAGGTGAACCATTTAAGATAAGAATACGTGTAGGACCTCATCCTAATAAAGTTGAACACTACATAGGTAGAATAGAAGTATACGTATATGAGAAGGATAGGCCCTTCAACCCAATACTATTAGCTTCTGTATCACTAACGCCAGTGTACTCTGAACCAGAACTAGAGTTAACAGTAAAGCTGAATAAAGACAGCATTATATATGCGTTAAGCTACTGCAACCTCCATGGACTATGGGAGTCTAGAAAAGAAGTTAAAGTTGAATAACCACGCATCCATACGATTATGTAAACCCTAACCATCATAAGGTGTTTTTCAAACATGCCCCATAATAAGAATTCTAGTGTACCTGGAAAGAAGTTTAGACTCAACTTAAACGAGCTAAAACATGTCTTAGAGAAAGCAGTTGAAGAATACAATAGGATTCGTGCACCTGAAGCAGTAGCCAAAATTAGTAAGGTAGAGAATGACTTAATTTACGTAGAGTTCGATGGCACTTACTGTGAAACTTGCGGCTTATACGATTGGATTGAGGATTTCAAATATGTTTTAGAGGATTTAGGAGTAGATAACGAACTTATAAACGTAATTGAGCCAGAAGGTATCCATAGTACACGCCGAATAGGTGTATTCAAAGTAGAAAAGGTTAAGAATAATAGCGTAGTAGGCATAAGTTAATCAAGACAGGTAATGGGTAATGAGCTTAGATGATAAGGATTTAATGATAATAAACATGTTAAAGGAAAACTCAAGAACACCCTACACGGACATAGCACGTAAACTTGGTATAAGTGATGTAGCCGTACTTAAGAGAATAAGAAAGCTTGAACAACTAGGTGTTATAAAAAAGTATACTATAATAGTTGATCCCAAGAAGCTAGGCTATAATGCTGTATCAATAACGGGTATAGATTCAGAACCAGAGCATTTATTCAATGTTTTAGAAGAACTCAAGAATAAGGATTACGTAAACTTTCTTGCATTAACTTCTGGAGATCATAGTATAATAGCAATTATATGGGCTCGTGATAGTAGGGAGTTGGCTAGAATTCACGATGAAATATCTAAGATAAATGGCGTGAAAAGAGTTTGCCCAGCTCTCATACTAGATATATTAAAGGAGTAATAGCTCTTATTCAACTTCTATTCCAAAGATCCAGGATGCTAGCTTACCTATCAGGAACGTTAATGTAGCTGAACCTAAACCAGACAGTATTAGTTCTAATACTTTTCTCTTAATACTTATCTCTGCTAATACTGCTATAACGAAGCCCATGAAACCAAGCATTACTGCAGCTATTATAAATGATACTGGTAGAGCTAAGGGTATACTGAATCCCATGTAATAGGGTGTTAATGGTACAAGAGCTCCTAAGATATAGAATGCTCCTGTGTAGAAGCCTGCCTTACCTGGATTTTCAAGCCTTTCTTCTCTTAACCCATATTCTTCTTCAGCAATTATCTTCTCCAATAACTCCCTGTTCTTTAATGACTCCTCTGCTACTTTTTCAGCAATATGTTTACTGAATCCCTTACGAACCATGTACTCAACTATACGGTTACGTAATAGATGATATACGTGTTTAGCCATTAACCTTACCCTATACAATACACCCATACGTACTTGTCTCTGAGCTCTAACACTAGTAAATGCTCCTATCCCCATCGACAGAGCGCCAGCAATACCAACAATAGTACCACCTATAGCCACGTTCAATGGGTTACCATAGGCACCAGCTAAACCTGCTGCAACAGATAATACTTCTACTAATCCATCACTCATACCTAGAACAGCATCCCTTATATGCTCGGTAAACTCCTTGAATACTTCTTCCTCCTCCATTATTTCTTGCTCATGTAATAGTTCATCCTCAAGTATTTTCTTTAACTTATCTTTTTCATCACTACTAAGATAAGGTGATTCTAATAGTATTGAATAGACTGTTATAGCTTCTCTTTCACCTAACTCCATTAGCTTTAGAGTTAATGCCTCACCTAGTATCCTATACAATATTGTCTTAAACATAACTGTGATGGTATTAGTCTTTATATTTTCTACATTAATATTTCTTCGTTTCAAGAATTCTATCCAGAACTCTGCGTGTCTAGCCTCCATTTTAGCCATTTTCTTAAAACGCTCAATTGTTTTCTTGCGTTTAAAAATCTTTGCTAACCTTACATATATTGCTGCTGAGTACAATTCGTCTAATAGCGACTTCTTAGCATATTCTATTACTTCTCTCTCACTAATCTTACTAGAAGATGCCACGCTAGCTCACCTTAGTGTTGAAAAATATAAGGTGATTTTACTTAAAACCTTCTACTATTTAGTGTGTAGAAGCTTGTCTACTGCTTCCTTAAATGCATTTACTACTTTATCATTAACTTTTCCCTTAAACTCTATTACTTCAATTATATTGAACTGTGTAGATGATAACTTATCTTTAATAAGCTTACCAGCTACTCCTCCCCAACCATATGATGATACTATTATCAATGGCTTAGCTGAATTAGCCTTGTATTTTAGTTGATCTACGATGTACTCGATGTAAGGGAATATTCTTGATTCGTATGTTGACGCACCTAGTATGACTGCTCTAGAATCTATAACATCACCTAGTATATCACTTACTTCAGCTCGCCTTGAATCACTAATTTCGTATACTACTATTTCCACGTTTTTATCACGTGCCTTTATTAGTTCAATTAACTTGTTTATAGCTTCTTTAACAAAACCATACATTGACGCATATATTACAACTATCTTATTAGCGAATTCCTCGCCTCTAGCCCATTTCATGTAATAACTTACTATAAGATCTACATCACTCCATAACGCACCGTGAAGTGGTGCAACAATCTCTATATTTAATTTCAAGTCTAGTATTTTCTTTAAATTCCTCTCTACATAGCGGCGATAGAAGCCTACTACGTCTATAAAGTATTTACGCATAAACTTAATGTATTCTTCCGAAACCGTGGTTCTATCTACAACAACGTGTTCCGGTATTGAGAAACTACCAAAAACATCACCACTAAACAATATCTTCTCATTGACTAGGTAGGACATTATTGTTTCAGGCCAATGAAGCCATGGTGTATACATAAACTTAACTTTTACATTACCTAGAGAAACCTCCTCTAAGTCTCTTACAGGTTTAAACTTCATATTATTTATACCATAAAATGATTCAATCATGTCCTTTGCCAGCGGATGAGCTAGAACCCTGACATTACTGTTTCTTTTTAATACATGTGGAATACAACCACTGTGATCGGGCTCCATGTGGTGGATAACCAAGTAGTCTATATCCTTAACATCTACTATTTTAGATAAAGTATTCAGG
>WAML01000066.1 GCA_015522345.1 Desulfurococcales archaeon | reverse complement strand
GTATATAGCTGAGGAAGAACTTGGTTTACTTACAGTAAAGATTACGTTAAATAAGGATATAGTAAGGAATGAAGTTCTCTTCTTTAAAGAGGTTATCGATAGAATAGCAGCAAAGGGAAAGGAAAAGGTATTTACAGTGGCTTCTACATGAAATTCAGAAAAATACTAGACCTTTTAGACATGAATGTAGAGATCCCTCTTCTCTTCGGCACAGCATATATAGGTTTAAAGGGGAGTAAATACTAGCATCTCCCAGCCACTCTTAATCCACGACTTTAAAGAACTATATAGGCGTGCAAAAGAAGAGGCTTTCCAAGATTGTGCATCTTTTGATGAATGCGATCTTCTCTCGGGAAATGAAGTCTTGCTTAAGATATTAAGAAATATCTTCATGGAGATTGAAGGCTATATACTTGTATTCTCTGGCTCTAAAAGAATGTTTCCTACGTTGAACAAAACATTTTCTCCAATTCCATGTTTCTTTAAAAGAATAAATGTTGAGAATTTTAAAGATATCCGTGATGCTGAAGAATGCTTACTTAAGCCCCTTAGTGAGGAAGAAAGAAAGTTCTTCGATAGAGCATGTATCCCAGATATCCATAAGCTAACAAACGGTTCATCCTACGAGATAAATTTAGTGGCACACTACATGTACCCCCGGGAGAGGAGTACATTATATTTGAGATATCACCAGAAACACAGAGGGAATTTTACTTGGGTGCTCCTAACCCAATAGGGTTTGAGGCAAATATTGATTGGCTAAGAGCAGGATTCTTGATACAAATTAGGTTTGAGAATGAAGAAAGCCTAGCTGTAATCAATAAAGTTAAGGAGTTTCTCAATAAAGCTGTATAGGGATATAAGCTAATGGAGTGCTTTAAGGGAGCTTTCTAGAGCCCCTACATAGTAGGCTTTAGAGGTATCTGTCATTTAATTGTATGAAGAACTTTATATGTTAGTGATAATGCTTTATTCTCACCTTTCTCCAAAGAATCTTGCCTTAACCGTGTATGGTATGTGTACCTTAGCTACACTAGGTTTATTATATGGGTTCATTAAAAGTATAACGGTGTTATTAAAAGTGGTCTTTCCAAGATATATTATGGTGAGTAAGATAGGGATTAGAAAAGCATTAATTATTATAGGCATTGTATTGTTGACGCTATCTATGTTTGCTAATGTAGTTCCTGTAAATGCTTGGGAGAAAGACACGCATTTCTACCTAACATACTATTTAGCCATAGCCACGTGTTTTGAGCCTTCGGAAGCTTATCTTATTGCTTTAGGTGATTGGTCTGTAGATACTTTTTCAGATACATCTCCTCTCCCAACATTTAAAGATATAAAGAATAGGGACTGGTCTAGGTTCATTACCGCGGGTAAGAACTACCATGCACTAGGAGAGCACGAAGAAGTTACTAAAAGGTATGAAGAACTTAGGGCGAAAGCTCTTGATGGACTTAGGAATCCCGCAGACCCTAGTAAGGCTCTAGTAATGTTCGGTGTTTACCTACATTATAGACAGGACATGGTATCTCATAGAGGATACAAACCCCCATTAGGCCATGCACTAGCATCAATACTCAATAACGACCCTGATTCACTGGCAACAGATCCAACTAAGACGTACCTTATGGTAAACCAGGTACTCGATGATATGATAGAGGCATGCAATATAATGGGCCGGCAGCCTAAGGACCCTAGAGGACAATCGTTCATGAATTTCATAAACAAGCTAATTAAAGCAAGCGATCCTACTTGGAAGAGAAGACGTACTGAAATAGCTTTAGCAATAGCTTCTACACTCTATGGAGGCCCTATAGCTACAGTCTACAGGCTTTATAGAATCTATAAACTTATTGATGGAGAGCCCTACCATAAATCCATAATAGAGCATAACGCTAGACTAATTGGCTCGGAAATAGGTAAGCTATGGGGTACAGGACCTGTAGCCATACCCCCACCACATACAATAGATGTTAATGCTTTAATGTCGAGTAGAGGGGGCAGGCTTAAGTATCTCGGTGTATCTGATCCCCCAGATATAGTCTTGTTATTAAATGGTGTAAACTTTACCGTAACTCGTTCAAAGCTAAGAATAGATCTAGACTTGACAGTATATAATGCAGGTGATGCAGCTACGCAAAATATCTCCAACGGAGTCATAGCATTACTTGATGAAAATGGTAGATTTATAGCTACAGTGGATCTTCCGGGCAAAATACTTGACACAGGCGATAGAATACACTATAATGCCTCATTAACGATAGCTTTAAATGATCTCCCAAATGGACCTCTGTTAATATATGGAGTTATGGATGGAGGCCTTGAAGACCCTTATGTAACAAACAATATTATCCAGCTAGCTTTTAACGCTACAGATCTTAAGAGAATGGCGAGTATGGCCTTGCAGGAAACAAGTACTTCAAACACCTCAACACAAGTTAAGGTAACATATACAAATAGTACTGTGAGTACACAGTATATAACAACATACACGAGAACTATTAGGAGAACCCTATCGATACCATGGATTAATGTTGAAGTAGATTTAACTACATTAATCACAGCAGCTATTGCAGCAACTATAGTTATAGCTCTAGCAACAAATTTGCGGAGGAGATAAAGATAGGGTTAATGAGAAAAAGCTTTCTTTCATAATCTCGGGAATGACTAAGCGTTTTTGAGGCCCTTTATACAGTTTTTACACCTTATTAACCTCTCAACATATTTAGTGTCTACATAAACGTAGGGCCTCGTAGGGGCTGCTAACTTGGCTAGACTACTTATATTAAGCGATATACACGGCAACATCTATTCTTTAAAAACTATTTGGAGAAATGCTAGTAGATGGGATGAAGTAATAGTGCTTGGGGACTTAGTTGACTATGCTCCCTATCCCTCCGAAGTAATTGATTTTCTTAGAGAACATGGAGCACGTATAGTAAGAGGAAACCATGATCAAGCAGTAGCCTACGGCGTTGACTGTAGATGTGGAGAAGAAACACACTGGCTTAGTGTATGGTTCAGAGAAAACATTACTCTAAAACTCTTGAATAAAGATCATAAAATGTTCTTGAAGAACCTACCATTAAACATTACCCTGAAAACAGGCTCTATAACATTACATGCCGTTCATGCAGCTCCAAGCAATCCATTATATGCATATCTCTATCCATGGCTAAGCAATGAAGAAGTTTGTAAACTGCTTAGAAAACCATTTTCTAAATATAAGTTATCTACAGGAGATAAAGTCCATTGCCCTAAAGGACTTTATCTTATAGGACATACACATTATCAATTCTACAGAGTTGTTGATGGAACACTAGTTGTTAACCCCGGAAGTGCTGGAGCACCTCGTGATGGAGATCCTCGCGTCAGCTACATCATATTAGATACCGATAAGGAATCTATTGAATTCTACAGAGTAAAATATAGTATAGAAAATATTGTACGAGCTTTTGAAGAACTAAAAATACCTGAACCATACTTGAGTGCTCTAAAATACATGTTTAAATACGGAAAAACACCTCCTAAACCAAGCTAACAATTATCTACACACCCAATTCTATACCTATGAAAGACACACTATACCTAGGCACCATAATTTAGTGATGGCCCTGCCCTCTACCTATTTTTATAAAGTCCCTGTTATAGTCTAGACTATGTGTTGTAGATATTGACCATATATTATTTAAGGTTAGATGTAGATAAGTCATTTAAATAAGCCAGCGGTCCCAGCGATCTAATCAGGTATGGAAAACCTTTACTTATGATTACAACAGGCGATCTAGAGAGATTTATTAGTGTACTTAGTGTTCTAGGAGTCTTGAAAAAACTATAGGTTTCTGTAGGAGTCTAGCTAGGTACAAAAGGATATCAAGTACTTTAAGGATATTTAATGGGTATAGGCTTAAATAGTTTAGATAAGCTACTCAATTCCGTCATCTACTTAGTTGCTTGAGACACTAATTGACTTAGTTAATATAGGTAGCAATTCCTACCGTAACATATCATTGGAGGCTTTGGTTATAGAGGGTTTTCCCCAGGTTTTTAGTGACCTCCTCATTCTCCTCTACATAGTTTCCTGTATAGAGTGATCGTTAGTGCTGAGAATATTAGTGCAGGCGGTATTATATGGTATTGTTTATCGAATACAGCTGCTAATAAGCCATTTATTGATAGGCCTAAGACCAGTAGTGTTGATATAATGTATTCTTCCCTACGGCTAGATCTTGTTATTAGGCTGTAGAGAGAGTAGTAGGTAATTATGCCTATTATTATATGTAGTGTTGGCGGCAATACCTTCGACATTATATAGAACTCTATTGTGATGAAGATTATAGGGTAGAGTATTATAAGAGCTCTATTACTAGGTAAAACAAGCACCGGCTTTACTTCCATAGACCTAGTCTTTACTATAGCTAATGCCAGGCCAATCATTATTAGCAGTGCTGTCAATTGATAAATGGGGTCTGGATGATAAACATCCCTACTTAACTGAAATAATGCTACCACTACAGCTATACAAGCTAAGATTAAGGAGATCCTCGATCTAGTGAATTTTATTAAAGGCCTATTCCTCACACTAGGTACTAGTGATTCCGCGATCATTACTGGTGTATAGACGCTGAAAATGCTATGGAACATTGTCAAGTAGAGAGCCCATGGCCAGTTAACGCCTAAGAATCTCCCATAAACAGCGAAATCACCTAATTTATCAACACTATCTGTATAGAATGTATTTACAGCTAATCCTTCTACAAGCAATCCCTGAACTAAACCAAGTAAAAGAAGCCTACCACTGTGTAGGCCATACCTAACCACAACCTCTCTGTATAATAAAGCGGGGAAACCATAGACAACCAATAGCACACCCAACTTAATGGGGTTCAAGAGAATCCAGAAAGGAGTACTTCCAGTTAAAAGCTCTGGAACAGCCATAGATAAAAATATTAGCAAGATAATAAACGTCTTCTCCCCCATGGCTATACACATCCAACATACTTATAGATAACCAAGAAAGCTTCTATAAAATATATTCCAAGAAACTATTTTTACTTCTTTAACATAGTTTAAACAATTGATACAATACCTCTCATACTATAGTTAAGATATAATAGAACTTAAGGAACCCAAATTAGAAAAACCTTCATCTTATAATTATGTTCTTATCCCAACATTTTATGCTAAGAAAGTGTGCTGTGTTTTAGATAAGTTATTTGACCATCTAACTATATGTAATGGAGGGTGAAGAAAATCTTGCACCCATGATATATCGAGGCTTCACTATGTAGAAGCCCCTAGTAAAGCCTTAAAATACTTGACTAGGCCTCCATGGATTATTCAAATACTAATAGACCCCCTTAAGAAAGCTCCACTAAGAACAGTATAGGAGACTTGCCAAGAAGTTGGGGGAGCATGGAGAAAAACAGCCTATCTAATCTCTATTATCTACAACATTTCATATGATATAGGCATTGAACGTTATCGATAAATATTTTTTATCTATCCTCTACCCTACTTAATGGCCTTAACTACTTTCTCCTACTACCTACTTTACTTTAACTCTCCCAGGTAATGCTGCTGAAAAACTAGATACTAGTTTCCGGAACTCCATGGGGTTCTTCTTATACTTACTCTCTAGATCTAGTGAAGTCTTACGCTTCTTACCCCCCTCATCTATATATGTTATCTTTATCCTAGGGTTCCTCAAGAACCCTCCTTGTTTAAGCTCGATCTCTATTATATTACTTATATAGGTATTTCAAGAGACGCGTATCCGGAAACCCGGATAGTGAGGGTCTTCCTCCCATCACTATATTCTTCTAACGCTACCGATGCATCCACTTTACTCCATGAGTCGGGGTCGGCTGATGGCGCTTTACATGATGCGTAAGCTAGTGTTCTTTTCTCTCGGCTAATGCTCTCGGCAACCTTCTCCGGAGTCGTAACTTCTACTTCAATAGGGGCTCTTGAAAAGAATCTCCATACCAAGTTAGCTACCTTCTCGAGAGGAGCATTTGTAGTTACAGTGCCCGTGCCTTCGGCTCCACCCATGAATACATTATACATGCCTGGCTTGCCCGGCGATGAAGAAATTACTAAATTATTTCCAGCATCATCTTGTAAGATTATGTCTGGAGGACATAAATCCTCTTCAAATGCTTCTACACTAAACAAAGGCAACGCTCTTATGAGGTTCAAGGCCGTCTCATAATCAACATCGCCGAAATATGGTTCATCCTCATACTTACCAGTATACCTTAAATCCCTGCTAATACCTTGGCCGTAGGCGCGAATTAGACGCACCTCTAAATCAGTTATGATAGTACTTATGTAGTTTATAGTATTAATAGCTAACTATAGACACAGTAAAACCACATATACAGGCTTACAGCCATTAGATAACCCCTTCCCCTAAAAATCCCTCAATAATCTGGTCCGTTTTTGATACACAGGCTTATCGCTAGTCTTGGAACTACATTAATTGCCGCCGCTTCGTCCTCAACTAACAGTACACTATACCCTAGCTTATTTGGAGCAGTAATGCTCTATACATCAGCCACCCTTACCTTGGAATTCCACAGATCATATCTTGTGGGCATGATGAGTTAATGCTTATGGTGTTTGTGTACAGTTTGCTTTGTATTAATATAAGTACTGTAATCAGTGTTAGTGTACATAAACAGCTTAAAGAGAGGTTTGAAAAGTAGCGTTCTTTCTTGAAAGATACAAGTCTTGGCTAAATAAGCTATCAAACAGGCTACCATATATAGCAGAACGTACAAGGACCTTTTATACAATATTTTAAAACCATAGGTAAAGCGGTTTAAATTAGGCTGCAACAAAGACTATATATGTTCAACAACTCTACCTAAGGTAAACTTATTAAATATAGTTAAACTTTATATAATTGGTTATACCATTTTTAGTTGGGGGCTTATATGAGGG
>WAML01000065.1 GCA_015522345.1 Desulfurococcales archaeon | reverse complement strand
AGTAAAGAGATTGATAAAATAGATAAACAATTAAGAGAGCTAGTTGATATAAAAAAGGTACTAAATATGGCTATATTAAGTAAAGAAACAGAAAAGCTGTTCAGAAAACTAAGGAAGCGCGTTAGAAGAAGATATGTTGTATTTCGTATAATTGCTGATGAGGAATTCGATGTATCCCCGGAGACTATTGAGAAGCTTCTTCACAATAAGATAGAAGAACTTTTTGGCTCAATGAGCATAGCTATGTCAAATATTCGTCTAGTCTATTACAATTCACGTAAAAAAACAGGTATAGTCGCTACTACTAGTGAGTATAAATCAATAGTCATAACTTCTTTAAGCTTAATTAGAAAAATCGATGGAAAGAAGTGTATAATTATACCTCTAAGAACCTATGGTACTATTAAACGCGCGATTAAGTCTATTTAGGTGGGGTATCAATGGAGGATATAAAACCATATACGATAATTTTCTCTACTGCTACTCTTGACGGTAAAATAGCATCTTCTACTGGTTATAGTACGCTTAGTTGTATCTATGATTTTACACGTCTCTATTATCTAAGAGGCGTTGTTGATGCTGTCATGGTTGGAGCTAATACAATTCTCAAGGATAATCCAACTTTAAGGAAAAGACTTAAACCTGTATCTAAACAATACTACCGCATTATCATTGATGGAAGACTACGTATTAAACCTAGTTTACGTATTTTTACTGAAAAAAGTAGCTCCAAAATAATAGTTATTACTGCTGTTAATGATCGACTGCGTATAATGAAGTTTTTAGAAAAAGTACCAACAAATCTCGTTGATGTACATATCGTAGGACATGATGGAGTAATTGATCTAAGAAAGGCTCTCTCACTCCTGTGGAGTAAATATGGCATAAAAAGCATCTTGGTAGAAGGAGGAGGTTATTTAAATTACAAGTTAATCGAGAATAGACTAGTCGATGAAATCAGAGTAACTATCACTCCATACGTATTTGGTGCTGGAATAGGCTTTATTAGAGATCCCAGTAATCGAGGCTTTACAACAATAAAAGATGGACCTACTTTAGACCTTGTATGTTTCGAGAAATGCCCGTGTGGGAAATGTATACACCTTGTTTACAAGGTTATCAAATCTGATGAGACTACTCTACCAGTGAATATACCAAGTTGTATTAGTGATAAGTTAATAGAAATGAGTAAATATTCTAAAACCTACATTTACTGAGATTACTGAGAGAGGTATAGACATAAAAACTGGTAAGTAGTATGAGACTAGAAATGATTGATAACGATAAACTACTTGAAGATCAAACTAGGACGTAGAGCTATAACCAGCGGTGAGTTCTTTTGAGCAATATTTATGAAGCAATAAATGCCATGAAGAAAGGCGTGCCAGTACTACTCTATGATGATGCAACAAGGGAGAACGAAATCGACTATGTACTCCATGCCTCAAAAATCACTGTAGATAGAATATATGAGATGAGGACACTAGCTGGCGGACTTATATGCTATGCAATACCATACAAAGCTGGCAAGAAAATAGGTCTCGAAATGGGATACAACATTCTCTCTCTATCGCCAAACCTAGCTGAACTAACCAAGAAAACATTGCAATATGGTGATAAACCTGCATTTTCGGTATGGGTCAATCATATAAGAGTTACAACTGGGATTAGAGATAAAGACCGATACCTAACTATTAGAGAGCTTAACAAAGTAGCTGATCTCATTTTCCAAGGTAGGTATAGAGAGGCCCGCAGGAAGTTTCTCAGCGAGTTTACTACACCTGGACATGTGCCTATACTTTTAGGTCAGTACTTAAGAGAAAGAAAAGGACATACAGAACTATCTCTGTACTTATCTATGCTCTCTGGTTTGAGCCCCTCTGTAGTCGTAGTAGAAATGCTTAGCTATGGTGATGCACTGAGTCTAGAAGAAGCGCGTAGAATTGCACAAGATAAGGAGTATCCATTAGTAGAAGGCTCAGATATACTTTATATGGTTGAAAAAATTGGAGAAGATTTGTATTGTAGATACAACATTTGCTAGAGTAGATATGGCTAAATATGCTATTGATAAACTTAGATCTATAATGCCTAATGCAAAGATAATACGTAGAACAGTACCAGGAATAAAAGATATTCCTCTAGCTATCAAACGACTCATGGTTGAAGAAAAATGTGATGCAGGAATGGTCTTTGGCTGGGTAGGACCTACTCTGACCGATAAAATAAGCTATGCTATATATTCCCTAGCAATACAAATTGTACAGCTAGAATTAATGAAACCCATTCTTGATGTCACTCTACATGAGGATGAGAGTAGTAATGAACTAGAACTAGCAAAAATAGCTATAGATCGCTCAGAAAAACACGCAGTAAATCTATACTACCTACTCACTAATCCAGAGATACTTACTAGGTATGCAGGGACAGGGAGAAGGCAAGGATATCCTGATGTAGGCCCTATACCAGTTACTACCTAAAGCTTGTTTTAGCTTAAAATACATAAGATACCTGGTGAGATGTAGTGAGCGTTGTAAGGCTAGGTATTGTTGTTTCGGAATTCAACTATGACATAACCTATTTAATGCTACAACGAGCACTTAACTACGCAGAATTTCTAGGCGCTAAAGTGCTCTATATTGTTAAATCTCCAGGTGTCTACGATATACCGATTCTTGTTGATAAACTTCTAAGAAAAGACGATATTGATGCAGTTGTAGCTTTAGGTGCTGTTGTAACAGGAGCGACAAAACATGACGAGGTAATTTCTCACCAAGTAGCAAGAAAACTTGTTGATTTATCCGAAAAATACGGAAAGCCTGTAACTCTAGGAATATCAGGACCCGGAATGAATAGAGTCCAAGCACTTGAAAGAGTTGATGATTATGCTAGAAGAGCAGTCGAAGCTGCCATAAAGCTTGTAAGAAGATTAAAAAGTATTGAGGAAATAAAACCCGGAGAAGAGCCGATCTATATTGAGTAAAACTAGGCAGATAGAAATTTCATATGCTATTATTGATAGAAACTTTTCACTAATTAAATCTCCATGTATTGAAATAGATGAAAACAATGTACTAGTAGGTATAGGAAAAGGCTGTAAACCTGGAGTCGAAAAAATCGGAAATAGTATCTTAATGCCAGCTCTATGTAATGCTCATGTACATCTCCTCGATGCCACGCTGATAGAACTTGGCGAAGATCGTAATCTGGAAGAACTTGTAAGTTTACCCTCTGGCTTAAAATATAGGTACTTAGAGAGTATTGATCTGAAAATAGCGACAAGTATTGTACGAGATTATCTTAGGAAGATATACCAAAAGGGTGTAACTTATCTTGCATCCTACTTTGAAGGAGGACGGTCTACAGTGAATATACTAGAGAACATAGTAAAGACAAGCCCAGAAATTGATATGCGCTCACTACTACAACCGCTTACAAAGAATCCAGAGAGCTATACTCATGCTCTCTTACACTCCTTTAGCGACGGAATAGGCATGGATACCATATTAGACCTAGAAGCTAATGAATTAAAAAAACTGGTAGAATTAGCTCATGCTCTAGGAAAACAAGTTCATGTTCATTTATCTGAAACTATACAATTACTTCGACGCTCTGACTACGAGATAGCACTAGAAGTAAAACCTACAGTAGCAGTACATTTAACATGGCTTCCTAGAGAGAAGATACTAGAACTCGGAAAGGAAAATATAGGTGTTGTATTCTGTCCTAGATCTAATATCTACCACTTATCGAAGATACCTGAATTATCAGTCTTGATAGAACTTTATAACGAAGATCTCAAATATGGGCTAGGTACAGATAATGTAGCATGGATACCACCATGGATTGATGAAGAGGCACAGTTCGCTTACGTTATATATCGTGAGAAGCTCGAAGGAAGACTTCGAGAACATTATGCTAAGTCTATACTAAGTGGTATTAGTTATAGTTGTATAGACATTATTACGGAACGTCTACGGAAATCCAGACTAGTGCTCCATCTTCGACGTCTACACGGAATAGAATATACCAATAATGTCTACATAACTCTTGTGAAGAGGCTCAGTGAGTCCATCGTAGAGGAAAAGATGCTCTATGTAGATAATAGGTAGTTAAAATTATAGAAAATCATAGAGATTATTCAAGCAGATATTAATTCAGCCATCTTGCTTAGCACATATTCTAGTAGTTCTTCGCCGAATTTCTTTGAATAGCTAATAGTACCTCTTGTATATACATATCTTATATCTCTGCTTATCCATGGTTTTGGCACTTCGTTAACTTTTTCTTCTATTTTATCAACTTCTTTCATACATTCCTCTGTATAATTGCATGAGGCTAAAATACTTGCTTCTATACTAGATGCATGTAGTATAGGGATCTTCTCCCAGTTATACTTCTTTAGAAGAGCTTCTTCGATAATCTCCCAGAAGTTGATAACTCTTATATCTTTTCCACGACTTCTTTCTTCGCGTGCTACCATGTATGCTGGATAATAAGCTCCACCATGGAATATTAATAGTATTATCTTTGTTGAGAATTTTGCTAATGTTGTTATGATTTCTCTAAGATATTTAATAAATGACACGATACTAGATGAGATAGTAAAGTTTTCGTCAAGGTGTTCTATAGATGTTGAATAAGGTATTACGGGTGCTATCCATACATTATTTTCT
>WAML01000064.1 GCA_015522345.1 Desulfurococcales archaeon | reverse complement strand
GGTATACTAGGTGTATCTTATACTGTAGGAGGAAGTGATGAAGGGTATATTAGATTTATTGATTTGATTCAGGCAATGTAGTTGATGAAATAAAGGGTACTGTAGGCAATGTTGTATGGATTAATGAGAGAGAATACTATTATGCTAGACTATATAGGTCTGGAGAAACGCCAGATGGAGTAAAAGCTCCTGCTGAAAGAATATTTAGGAGAAGACTTAGTGGTGGAGAAAAACTAGTATTTGGTAAAAAACTTCCAACAAACTACTTACTCTCCATCCATGAAACAAATCTTGAGGATAGAGTATTTGTTGTAGTATGGCGTGGATGGAGTAAGTCTACGGTTTACGGAGGATACCTTGATGATCCCCTTTCCTGGAGAAAGATATTTGATGGAGGAGACTATCTTGTAAAACCAATTGGATATGATGCTGAAGGCCGAGCTTATCTAATATACTATGATGGAGAAGGACTTGGGAGAATAATATCTATTGACAGTAATGACTCAATTAGAGAGATCGTGGGTGAACAAGAGTATCCTCTAGAATATGCGGTAATCTCTCGTAATAAAGTATATGCCGTACACTTGGTCAATGCAGCAAGTAAGTTCAAAGTATATTCTCTAGATGGTAGATTATTGAAGGAAATAGTTTTTGAGAAACCAATGAGTGTTAGCAACATAGATGTATATAGGGATAGAATAGTTTTTACTGGAGAAAGCTTTGATACACCATCTTCTCTGTACTTAATCGATACAGTAGAAGATGTTTATCAGAAATTCTATGGAGTTGAACCATTGATTAAATTGAGTGTAGAAGAAGCTTGGACTACATCAAGTGATAAAACTATGATACACATGTTTATAGTTAATAGAGAAGGTGATATTGGAGGACCGTGTAGTGGTATAGCTATAGTGTATGGATACGGTGGATTCGGTATATCAATAACACCCCTCTACTTAAGCTCATTAATACCCTTTATAGAGGACGGTGGTACTATTGTCGTAGCTAATCTTAGGGGTGGAGGAGAGTATGGAGAAAAATGGCATAGAATGGGTAAGAGAGAGAATAAGCAGAATGTCTTTGAAGACTATAAGGCTGTACTTAAATACATTAGGTCAAGAGGTTATAAAACTGTAGGACTTGGAGCAAGTAATGGAGGATTACTTGTAGCAGCAACAATGGTTCAAGCACCTCAATTATTCGATGCAGCAATAATAGGTTATCCCGTAATAGACATGCTTAGGTTTCATAAACTATACATTGGTAGCCTATGGATAGACGAATACGGTGACCCAGATAATCCACGTGATAGAGAATACTTGATTAAATATTCTCCATACCATAATGTAAGAAAAGGAGTCTCTTACCCTCCTACACTAGTGTACACTGGCTTACACGATGACAGAGTACACCCTGGTCATGCACTGAAGTTTGTAGCTAAACTAGAGGATGCAAAAGCACCAGTTTATCTAAGAGTTGAGACAGAAGCTGGACATAGAGGAGCTTCGCCTATGGTTAAAGTGAGAGAGTACAGTGATATACTAGCTTTCATATACAAAACACTGTGTTCAAAGAACATGGAATATATAAAATAGATTCTTAGGTTTCACCACAGCATTTACTATAACAAATATATCCTTCCTTCATCATCGACTTCAGCAATTCCCTTCGACTTAAGTAGTTGTACTATAAGAGTAGCCCAATAGTAGTGTATATTCATTTTCTTCGATAACTCCTTTATAGTCAATCTCTTATTCTTGAACTCTCTTACTGCTTCATAAGCTAGTGTCTCTATAATATTGTCTGTATAAGTATTTATGTAGTCAACAACTTCTATGGCAGTATTCCTATCTATTCCTAGAGTAGAAGAAACATCTTTTACTGTTATAGCTAGTGGTAATCCATCACTCTTTCTCTTAACCTCAATATACTTTATAGCTAGTTCCTCTACTTCTTTTAACCGCTCTTCTTCTATTCTCTCACTTAAGTGTAGATAGAGGTTTAGGTCTATTTCTAGTATGAGTTTATTTGATGTAATTTTATACTTCTTCTGCCTACCATCATACTCTACTGTAACTAAACCAGTCTTTACTAAATCACTTAGGTGGGCGAGTATTGTTGATAGTTTAACTCCTAGTTCTCTAGATAGCTCCTTAGCAGTCATAGATCCTTTATCTAATAGTATAGAGAGTATTAGTGTCTTAGGACCACTATTAAGTATTTCAATAAGTCTCTTCAATACGAGTGGTCTATTAGCTGGTATTTTTAAGTACTTGTTGTTCATCTCTCTATCCCTATATTAGCTATACCACCTGACACAGTATATTCTAGGTAGAATTTTGATTGTGATTCATCGTAGTATTCATCAATATATGTTTTTCCCACTCTCTCATCGTCTATACTAGTATTTGTTATACCTCCAGTATACCTTCCTAATATCTTCACCTTTGTTGTAATAGGTAGCTTTATCTCTGTATTAAGTACTCCTCCACTAATTTTGAACAATGCTTTAGATAAACCATTATACTCTATATACTTTAAACTAGAGTCTATGACTCCGCCGGATACTCTGAAGGACACATTAGTGTTTTTAAGCCCCTCTAATTCGGCATTTACTGCTCCGCCGCTAACTATTATATTAATTGTATTTAGTGTAGAAGAACTCACAGAGAGATCTACTGCTCCACCAGAACAGTCTATGTGTATAGCGCCTAGATTCTCTGGCAAATATATTTCTGCACTATAGCCTATTAAGCTAATATAGAGGACATTCTTACTGTCATCGTATTCTATAGTATAATTGCCACTATATCCTCTCTCGGTACTTAGCCCCCACAATATCGAGGGTTTATAGACTTTTACTAAGACATACCTTTGTCTCCAAGTACTAACATCTACTCCGCCACCAGCTATAGATATGTTTAAGTACATCTCTGGTTTTACAGTGAAGTTTTTCTCAATAACTAGTTCTCTAGAACCTAGAGTCCCTATATTCTCTAGTAAACTACTTATTATTGTTGGAACAACATTTTCTTTTCTTGGATACAAGCTAGTGGCTACTATAGGCACTATTATCCCTAACAATACTCCAGTACATATAATTAAGCCCATTATTTGGTAGATCTCCACAGTCTATCACCTCCATATTCTATAATATTATAACAAGTAATGGCGAGAACAATAACGCTAGAAACACTATATAGGTGAGAACTAAGGCTAAGAGAGACCTAGCTATCGTTATTCTATGTATTGTTGAACACCCTATAACCACTAGCACTATACCCCATAGGAAAGCTATTGCCTCAATAACTAAGCAAAGCAGTATACTAGCTATATAGTCCATGAATACATAGCCTATACTTGCAAAACCGTGGAGAAATAATGGTAGCCATGCTAGAGAATACGCATTCAACGTTTCTTCAAAACGTGCTTTACCTCCTAAAGCTATAGAGAATAAATGAAGTAGTGATCCTAAGATAAACCATAGCGCTATACCCCCTATAATCATTGAGAGCGTCGAACCTATTACAGAGAGCGTGCCAAGCCATGGAATCCCCGAGTATACCAAGATCTTGCCTATAATAGTATATCCTATAGCTACACCAGCCATTATAGACATTATCAATACTATAGCGAATCCATAAGCTATAGATCTTCTCTCTACAACTATTATCCTCATGTACTCCCTAGGAGCTGTAAGAGCTAGCCCGAGATATTCTATAGTAGTAG
>WAML01000063.1 GCA_015522345.1 Desulfurococcales archaeon | reverse complement strand
ATCCAAAGTTATGTCCCTGGCTACTAATTTCCTAATGGTTTACATAGCTATTTGTATGGTTTAATCACGTATATGTTTTTTGCAATTTCTTCATCTAGCGCTATTTGGGTGTTACCTACTTGAACTATATATGAAGGGAATTTCTTAAGTACTTTAATCCTCCTGCCCGGAATTAAGCCTAAGCTCATTAGTCTATTGATTAGCCCTGGGTTTCTACTATATATGTAACTTAGTTTTCCTTCATCGCCGGGAAAGAGTTCGTTAAGTGGGTAGACTACTCTCTTTACTAATTTCTCGTGATTTATGCAGCACTTACCTGGTGGGATTGGTTTGCCGTGTGGACAAATTTTTGGGTGTCCAAGTAATGTACATATGGCTTCTTCAAGTTCTTCTGTAATTACGTGCTCTAAGTTACAAGCTGTTTTCTCATAGATTTCTTCTTCCATTCCTAATATATCGAATAATAATCTTTCCGTTAGCCTATGAAGCCTAATAATTTTTCTCCCTAATTCTTCTCCTTTATTTGTAAGTCTAAGCTTATTACCCTGTATTTCAATAAATCCCTGTTTTTCTAACTCCTTTAAAATATAAGCATCTACATCATTGATACTTACTTCTTTTTTGTTTTCATTTATAGCTATCCAGAGATCTCTTATTATATCTTCAATCTTTTTACGCATTTAAACCACCTTTTTTCCTAATCCTAAATAGTTTTCTAAGAATGGAGCTAGTTAAGGGAAATTCATATCCACAGTTAGGGCATTTTACAAGATTACATCTTCTAAAGAAAATACAACCCTTACATGCAGTTGAGGTTTCTTTAAACTCGTATCCACATAAAGGACACTTAACCATGTTAGATCCCTAAGAAGATTGCTATTAGGTTTACTAAATACCCAACAGTAAATGCAAGTGGAATTATGGTGAAGAATATAGCAAGAGCGGTTTTAAGTCCTCGTTCTCTAATCATTACAGAGAACTGGGCTATACATGGTACAAACAATGTTATTGTAACCATGGATACAAGTACTTGTCTTTCATTAAGTACTCCAGAGAGACGGAGATCAAAAAATCCTGCAGCACCATAGTCTCTTCTAAAGAATCCATAGAGGAATGCTACTGCTGCTTCCTCAGGCAACCCTATCCATGTAGTAGGTATAGAGAGTATAGATACTATAACATCAAATATTCCTGTAATCCTTCCTAGCCATATGAGTATACTGGCGAGAATAAATAATGGTAGTACTTCCTTAATATACCATTCAAGTCTTATCAAAGTTTTCATTAACACATTCTCTATTAACGGAGGTCTAAGAGGTGGAAGCTCCATTATAAAATGTGATTTCTCACCTGGAATTATTTTAGATGCTATATATGCAACTATTAATAGTACTGAAAATACTACTAGAGACCAAATGACTAATGCTTTTAAACTTGGTAATAATCCTAGAATTACACCAAGTTGAGCAGAACAAGGGATCCCTAGAGCGAGCATTAATGTGGCTAGTATTTTTTCTTTCCTAGTTTCTAATGTTCTAGTAGTTACTGTAGCCATGGTATCACACCCTGTTCCTAGGACAAGCGGTATTACTGCTTTACCGCTTAGACCTATTTTCTTTAATATTCTGTCTATGAACAATGCTAATCTAGGCAGGTACCCTGAATCCTCTATTATAGAGAACGCTATGAAGAAGAATGTAACTATAGGTAATATGATGGCAAATGCATACTTTATTCCTAGAGTTACAATACCGTATTCTCCACCTATAAGTTCGTATACATATGGATTTTGTATGTATGTAGTTAAGAAGCTATTTATCCAAGGATTCAGTATTCCTTCAAAAACTTCTCCTTCAAGGAAGTCGACAACTATCTGAGCTCCTAATACGCCAACGAATAGATAGAGAAGCGTTAGTACTGCTATTAAAACTAGGGATCCAGTTAACGGGTTTATGAGGAATTCATCTAACCTACTTAAACCCCTACCGCCATTTTCTTCAACTGTGATTGCATCTCTTAGTATTTCGTCGGCAAACTTCTTAACACTATATTGAATTGTGTATTGAAGCCCCAAGCTTTCTCTATTAACTTCGTTGAGAATTTTTAATATAGTATCTTTCTTAGGTTCTTTCCTCAGTACATCGTTAATAATCTCAGAATCCTGTAAGGCTAGTAGTATAGATATTATCCTCTTAGATACTGGATAGTCTTTTTCTAAAAGTCTTTCAATGTTATTGAGGATAGCTTCTACGTCATTACTAAATACTAGAATTCTCCTCCTAGACTGTTTTGGTGTTGTTAATAAGTGTTTTATGGCTTTCTTGAGTTCTTCTACTCCAACTCCCTTAGTAGCTATAGTTGGTACTACTGGTATGCCAAGTCTTTTACTTATTATCTCATAGTCTATTCTGTAACCTAGCTTTCTAATTTCGTCTACAGCATTAACTACTAAAACAACATTGTATCCTGCTTCAATGAGTAATATAGTCATCCACAACATTTTATCAAGGTTTATGGCATTGACTACATGAACAACAACATCTGGTTTTAAGTCAAAGAGTACTCTTCGAGCTATTCTCTCGTCCTCTGTTATTGTAAAGAGCGAATGCATTCCCGGGGTATCTACAATCTCTATATCAAGGTCATCTATCCTAAGACGCCCAACACTTATGTCTACAGTTGTTCCAGGATAATTGGAAATCCATGCATATTTACCAGTCAATCTGTAGAATAACGCGCTCTTTCCAACATTAGGACCTCCAACTAATGCAACAACATATTTTCTTTTAACACCTTGTTTTTGAAATCCTACATGACAACTCATAGAGCAGCCCTCTTAATCTTTCCTTCATAGCTTAACCACACAACCTTTTCAAGGCCTTTAATCCTTCCCACAGGATATTGTATTAGCACGGTATTCTTGTTTGCAGTTTGTATCCGTCTAAATTATATCCGTCTAAAGTCTAATAAATTTATAACGTTGTTATACTTAAATAGTTATCCCCTGATACGACCATCATACTGTGATACTTAAGTATTGCACTTACCAATAAGTATAATTATGTCATTAATAGAAGTCTTTGTAAACAAAGTGTATCGAATTTTTGTTCTGATTTTTAAGTTCCTGACTTGTATTCATGTATAATTTCTACAATCCTGATATACCTTATCATTAACGTTAATTGTATGCTCTTATCCTTATCCTTGAGGCATTTTAGGAACTTGCTAACCCTATATAATGCTCATGCATGCTGCATGTAGTAATTGATTCTCCGATATTAGTTTATCAGCAAACATCTTCAGTAACATTTAGTGATCTCCGCTGAGCACATCCTTTTTACTTTCAATGCGCTTCTTGGTAGTCTTCAGTTACTCAATTACACTATGATATTAATCCTGCATTAGAATTAGTAGCTCTGAAAACTGCTATATCAGACAGTAGACCTATATTATTTGTTGTCGGTGCTCTAGAGCTAGGTGGTAATTGATGATACAGGCCCGCTATATATTTTGTGATCAGAAGTTATTGCTAGGAGAAACCGTGAACCTTGTTAGGCCCATATATAATAATTCATACATAATAATATAATAGATATACTATTAATAAACTAAGATAATAAATACAAATGCTAAATGATAGATATCAATTCTTTGTAACAATATATATACTACAATAATGTAAATATATTAAATAATGGGTGACATATATTAGAATTAGACTCAAACTAGTTGTAGTATTATTAGTAATTATATTGTTATTATCGTTATTAACTATAGCATTATCTAGTTCTCCTACAGATAAATGGAGGCCTCTTTATGGAGGGATCCAGATAGGTATACAATGGAAAACGACGCGAGTAGGTTGCTCTATAGGTTTTCCAGCATACTATTTGAGTGATAACAATGTTTATTATTACATAGGTTTTATAACAGCGGGACACTGTGGAAATGTGAGTAATAGTGTATATCAACCTATGTATGGCGATCTTGTTGGCTTTATAGATCGGAGGAATTTTACATTTGGCGATGTTGCATTTGTTATAATTGAAGTTGATAGTATCTTTCCTGTTCCAGATACTGTCGATACAAAAATATATTATAGTTATAGTAGTGACGGATACATTGTTATAGACGGATATTGGAGGGCTGAAGAATTAGTGAATAAAATAGGTAATGTAATATATAAGAGCGGATATGCTACTTCTACAACCTACGGTACAATATATGATGTCCGTCAGAATTGGTATCATAGTGGGGCAGGTATTTACCATAAATATGCTATTATTGCTGAAATTGAGGCATCACACGGTGATAGTGGAGGTACTGTATATTATATTGAAAATATTCCTGGTGAAGGAACTTATGTATGGGTAGTGGGTATTATTAGTGCATATTATTCCTCCTCTAATAGGAACTTAGTTGTATGTAGTACAGTCAATGATGCTGAAAGCTATTTGGGAGTTGAGCCTCTATGATATATAGAAACATATTATCCATTGTATCTATAGTATTGTTTTTAATAGTGATAATTATTTCAATGTCTAATATTGCTATTAGTAGAGATTCTTATGAGCGTGTTAGAATAGAGAGTTTTAAGTACACATATAAAATTGAGGAAATACCAGGAGAGAACTACTTTATCTACTCAGGTGATGGATTCATAGGTAATTATCATGTTAGTGATATATGTGGAAGACAATACTGTAAATACATTCCCATAAGTTCTGTTTTTCCATTAGAAGATTTCCTTAAAGTAAGAGATCTAGAAGATAAGATAGTAAATATCCTTAGGGGTAAATATGAGCTAAAGATCCCCTATAAAGGTAGGATATACCTTGTTAATGATAGTGTTGTATTGATATTATTGCCTGTGCTTGAGCCAGAAAAGAATATTGATATAGAGAAAGTAAAGCTTGAGCTTGAACTCATTACCTATAGGGAGAACGTGACTATAGTTTTGAAGATTATTCCTCGTAGCCTTGTATAC
>WAML01000062.1 GCA_015522345.1 Desulfurococcales archaeon | reverse complement strand
GTTTTGGTAATCTATCTGGTCTTTTACCTTTTACCCGGGTAGCCTTTACTCTAGAAAGTCTATCCTCTACTTCTTTCTTAATAATACTTAGTTCTTTCTTTAAAGCATTAATAACTTGTTCTAAGTTTGCGATATCCTTCTCTATTTTATTAACTTTACTAAGTAGTTCATTTAATTCAGGATACTCCATTGTTGGTTGTTCTATTTGTTCTCTCGATTTCTGTAGAAATACAGGTGTTTCGCTAGGAATATTTTCTTGTTTGTGGGACTCTTCCTTCTCTATAGTTGGAGATTCCGTTTTAGCTTGTTTTCCCAGCAATTTTTCTCCAGAGACAGTAAGTACGTATCCTTGTCCAGCCTTCTCAATGAACCCTCTGTTCTTAAGCCTATATAGTATCGCTCTGGCTAATCCAGTACTTATATTGAGCCCTTGAGCTACATCTTTTATAGTTGCACCTGGATATTCGTTTAAGAATTTAAGTACTTTCATCGATAATGGCTCTGAAGACAATAAATAGCACCTCTACCGGTGAAAGTAATATGTATTCTCACCTGTATATATTTGATCCCTTTATTTAAAACGGTAGCTAAGTATCGTAGGTAAATGTTAATAGAAATCGAAATAAAGAAGCAGTATTGAAATATACTTAAGTAGTGCTCCTACGGCATTTTTCTATAAACTCTATTATTTTGTCTAGCGTTTCCCTGTGTAATCCATGTTCTATATAGCATGCATCTTTTTCGGCTATATCCGGGGGTACACCTAATAGTATTAGAAACTCTTTTATTATCTGATGCCTTCTATAGATTTCCTCAGCTATTTCTCTACCTTTGCCAGTGAGTTTTATTCTGGAACCAGGTCTATACTCTACCAAACCTTCTTGGGTCAACCTCTTTAAATAATCTATAACACTACTTGGTCTAACGCCTAGTCTAGCAGCTATATCTTTAACACGAATTCTCCCATGCTCTTTCTCTAGAACAAACATTACTTCCAGATAATCCTCTGCTGTTGGAGACAAATTCCTGCATACACTAGTTGCTTCAGGACTCTCAGTTATAGCGATATACAATTAATTTCTCCCCCATGGAAAAGGATTGTATTTTGCGTATAGTACTATTCATAAATATAGATTAAAGATGTATTTAATAAAGTATTGCTTTTTAATGACTTTAGATTGAGTATTTAATTTAGTATTCTTCTTCATAATCTTCTACATAGTGTTCATGTTCGTGTTCGTGATGGTGGTGTTCGTGTTCTACTGTTGAAGCTTCAGCTGGTACTAGCTGTATAGATGCCAGCTCCTCTGGTACTTCTTCTCCACGTAGTTTGTATTCAGCTCTCTTTAGTATCTTAATGAGGACATCTGGTGGCACATAGCCGTCTATTCTCTCTACATCACTAATTATTATTGCTGGCACATAGAATACTCTGTACTTATCAGCTTCCCAAGGGAGTTCAACTGCTTCTATTGTTTCAACAAGTACTTTACCGTTTACTAACCCAATTTGATTTAATGCATCAACTACTAGTGGACAGTAAGGACATTCTGGTGTAACAAATATTTTAACGTGAAGATTAGTCTCTATAGACTTTGCTTCATCAACTATATTCTTTGGAAGCTTTACTTGTCCCGTGGCAATGTATTGCTGAAGATAAATGAATGGAGGAAATTCTTGGCCAGCAGGTAAGCCATAGTACCTCACATTATAGTTTGGTGACTCGAAAATCCAGGCTGGAACATATCTTGGTTTAAGTTTGCGTGCTTCTCCAGAATCTCTATGAATTATCTTAAATTCTAATTTATCATTTGCTAGGCTCATTAGTTCTCTAGCCAGTTTCTCTGCTTCACCACAGGTTTCACATTCGCTTCTAGAATGAGCTATTACTAAGTAATTTGTCACTTTCTTTGGGAAACTATTGAATAACTCTATTAATGCCTCCTTTGTCTCTTCATCAAACATACTCATGTTTATACACCTAACTATTTATCCACCTTAGATTAGCCTATCCTACTCACTCCCTTATAAAATTAAAGACTGTATTCATGTAAGTGGGAATGATGAATTATCTAGAGACTCTCCTTCACTTCTTCGTATTCTCTACTAAGAGGCGGACACCATTTCTCTGGATACTCAACTCCGCCGGGACATCCTTTCCCATGTCTTATTGGATTCTTTATTCTACTCAACAATACTATTCTACTGGGTATACTCTCGCTTAATAACATATAGCCTGTTTTATCAGCTAGTTTTTTAGCAAATTCTCTAACTTCTTCGTGAGAAGGCATATTAGCTGATGTTAAACGGCCTCTGCTCCTCCCCATAAACATATATGCTTTAACTTCTACATATGTCGGGTTACCTCTCTCTATAAGTTTAGCAAAACCATCAACATCTCTATCGCTCATATTAAATCCTTTAACTAAGGTAATCCTATAGACAGTAGGTGATTTAAAACTAGGTATCAAGTCTATAGTCTTTAATACAAGCTCCCAAGCCCTTGGAGCTATTGGTCTATTAAAGTAGTTGTACATCTCTTTATTCCATGCCTCTAAACTCAAGTATAATTGACTAGGTTCTTCCTCAAGCTTCGACAATATATCGGGTCTTGGCCCATGAGTTACAAGGAATGTTGTTATTCCTCGTTTATGGTACTCTCTTATAAGTTCTCCTAAGCGAGGATATAGAGTGGGTTCTCCAGTCAAACTTATTGCTGCATGCTTTGGATTCATTGCTTCTTCAAACATTTTCTTGTCAACATGTGGATTGCCTTTGAAACCGCTAATTATTTTCCTGAACTCTATAATACTCTCTTCAACTATTACTTCAGGGTCATCGATTATGGGAGGCCTTGTTTCATCCCACTCCATACCTATATCTTCTGGCTGAAGCCTCCAGCAATGAAGACATCTATTCCAACACCAAGCAACTACAGGAGTCATTTGGATGCATCTATGGCTTTCAATACCATACCATAGACACTTATAGCAAAAACGTCTTCGAACAAGTGCTTCCTTTGTCCAATAGCATCTTTTTACAGCTCCTGTAGTACCTATTATGTGATAACCCTGTTTCTTCAAAATCTCATATATACGTCTATATGCTGGATTACTCTTCCAAAACTCTTCTCTCTTCTTCCTAATCTTGCTCCAGTCAATATTTAGTCTTAAGAGCTTAGAAGACACTCTAGTATACACCCTAATAGCTTTAGTAATTTAATTACCCTTAAATAATTTGATGAATTAAACTAGGAAAAAGGATGTCTATTTCAAGGCAAGAAAATATTATGTATCTATCGAGTATTTATTGTTGAAGCCATAGCTTGAATATTTTATTGCAACATCTATTTTTCTTTCAAATACTCTTTATAAATCCATCCATTTTCTGTACGTACAACCAATCCTTCTTTCTTTAAATCCTGTAGTCTTCCTCTTATTGTGTTGTAGTTTAGATTAGTTAGTTTCTGTATTTCCTTAGGTGTTAAAGGTCTTCTTTCTCTCTTTAATACTTCTAGCACAATTTCTTTTGCAGTTTTCCTCTCGGCCAAGAGCTGCACCTCCACATAGCTTAGATACTACACTATGATCTGATCATACTCCTTAATAAAATTGATCCTAGGATTCTATAGATTATTAAACTAAAATAGATATGTGTTATAAACTAGGTTATTTCTTCAACTATGACTAATTCTGCATCATCTCTTGGCACTTGGATCTCTTGGCCATCAATAATGATTTTTATACTATTTTTATCTATATCCACGATCTCCACTATAACACCGTACTTTAGTTTTTGCCCAAGTACGGATCTCTCGTCTCTTCTTATACACCATATTAGGCTACGTAGTACACGATACTTATGCCCCTTTTTTGCATTGAAGAGTTTTACTCCTGCAATATGTATTTTTCTTGGATCCTCTGGTTCAATGGGATTTCCGTGGGGACACACTTTGGGTCTTCCCATTCTTTCATATATAGCCTCAATTACCTCCTCAGGTAAATGCTCCATTTTATGGGCTAGTTCGTGGGATTTTAAAGGATCAAATCCTAAGTACTCGCTTAAGAATACTTCAAGAATCCGGTGTTTCCTTATGATCTTCCTTGCTATATCTAATCCTCTATCTGTTAATTCTATACCCTTGAACTTAGTTACTTTAACTAAACCAGCTTTTTCGAGTCTCTGGACAACTTTAGTTACAGTACCTGGTTTTACACCTAGGGCTCTAGCTATATATGTAGTCCTAGCTATTCCATGGACTAGCTGCAATCTATATACGGTAGTTAAGTAGTCTTCTAGAGACTCCTTGAAGTAACGTGAACCAGTCTTCTTGCCAGCATAGGTTCCCTGCTTACTCAATAGATTCTCCACCTTACCTGTAGAGTAATCTTATATTCGGTGCGCGAAACCATCATCATCCAAGCCATGGGCTTGTCAAGCAAGGACCCATTAATCCACATCCTCAGTATTCATACTATATAAGATATTAGGAGATACTTAAATTATGAGTATACATCCTCCTTTAGATTAGTGGGGTGTGATTATATTTGTTCAAACCAAAGAATTAACTATTCTTTTCTACAACATGTGTATGTGATATAATAGGTGTTATAGTATGATGAGAATTACATTTTTAAACAATGATTATATAGAGATACAAGTATCAAGGAAAAACACCATTGAATACCAAGGGCCTGGCGCAAAATATTTTCCACAATACGTAGAGAAGGCAAGAAATATAATGAATAAGCATAAGAAACCCCTAATGCTCAATAGAATCATATCACTCGCTCTAGCTTTAATGGTATATGATGGAATCATATCAGTCTATGCTATAGAGAGGAAAATACAGATAAAGAGAAATGGCCGTTTATTGAGTGGAAAGAGTTTACGCACACAATTATATAGATGGAAGAAGATTATATCTATAGGATAAAGAATTGAATAGAAGGACCAACGTAAATGTAGAAAAGATAGGGTCTAGTATTTTTTCTAAACTAAAGAACTATTTAGAGGAAGTACTTGATGCTAGTATAGCCGAGTATATTGAAGAAAATAGAGATAAAGTATTCGTTATACGTGTTAATAGGATAGGCTTTATTTATGTATTAGAGAGAAAAACTTGGTTAAAGAATTTACCCAATATAGTGTTTGGTGGAAAATGGATTGGCGTTATAGTGGAAAAAGATGTATGTCCTTCTATCAACATATACGAACGAGCATTCTTGAATAAAGGATATAGAGCCTCCATAGTAGTTAGTGAGCATGGCGCTAAGAACTTTTTATACGGTAACGATATATTTGCTTCTTCAATAGAAGAGTACTATGATCCATTAAATTATTGTGTAGCAGTTATTGATTATTTTGATAAAAAAGTTATTGGTGTAGCAAAACCTTTTGATGATATATCCATGAATGAACTATATAAGTTTCTAGAAGAAAAACAAGCTATACCAGTATTTAAGAATGTATTTGATCTCGGTTTCTTCCTTAGAGTACTCAAATAGCATAATAATGTTCTTCTACAACATAATGTTGATTGCTCCCTTCCTTAGTTCAATAGGATAGAATTTACTAATAAGTGCTTCAGTCCCGCGGTTCTTTATAATTCCTATTTCCCTCTTAACTTCATTATCCTTAATTATAATTCTTGTTGCAAGAACTATATCAGATAGAGTATCTAGTTTATATATGTCTTTTAAAACATCACTGTCCTGACTATAGACTATTATTTCCGTTATTCCTAAGGACTTTATTGAAGATAGCGTTGTAATGAGGAATCTAAGTCTTTCTTTAGGTGGATGTAGATCCAGTACTACTTCAGCGCCATCAGCTATACGTATTTCATAGCTTCCCTCTCTAAGCAACTTTAGCAATACATTGTATAAACTTCTAGGTGAAATATATACTGGGTTTATGCTTGTTATTGTAAGTCTATCTTTTACTTCTTCATAACTATACCCTAGTCTCTCAATATAGTCTATTATCTGTTCCTTGCTCTCTTTATAACTTGCAAATATGACTTTCTTGCCTTGAAGAACATTGTGAACTGCTATATTGAGTGCAATAAGTGTTTTATATGTTCCACTAGGTCCTTTTATACTAACTATAGAACCCTTTGGTATACCTCCTCCAAGTATTTTGTCTAGTCCATTAATTCCCGTAGCTATTAGTTCTCTTCCCGTTTTACCAGTTAGAATCCTCGTGTAGGGAGCGTAGATCCTCATACCGGATGAATCGATAGTGAATTCTACAGCTACAGGTATATAGTTTGAATACCTTGACTTAATTATTTTGAAGAATCTTATTTCTTGATCAAGTAAGTGTTCAACACTTAATTCAACAACTATATCAGCCAGTATTTCTTCATAAGTAAAACTTCTATGCTCTCTTGCTAGAGCCTCTTTAACTAGAAATAGTGTAGCATTCTTCTCCTTAAGCTTATGTATTAATTGCATTAAGAAAATCCTATACTCATCTCTAGTTAAAGCTACTGTTAATGAGTCTATAGTATCTATTATGACCCTCTTTATCTGCCTTGTTGCTATAGTATTC
>WAML01000061.1 GCA_015522345.1 Desulfurococcales archaeon | reverse complement strand
GGTGTATTGATCTAGAGAAGTGCAGTGTATATGGTATTTCATTTGCTCCATACAAAGTTAATCCAGTAGTTGTTATAGATGAAGTACTTTCAAAAATACTATCCCATACACTAAACCCCATTAAAATCATTATTATAGAATTATATATTATGGGTACAAGAAAAGACATTATAGCTATAACTATGGAATCCAGCATGGATATTCGAGAAGGAACAATATCTTTTTTCAATAGATAGCCAAAGGCTATTAAAATTAGAGCTGATAATGCATAGTATATCCAGTATTCTTCTTTAAGAACTATGGATGCTAAAGCTATTACACTACATAGAATACTGTATCCGATCAATACAAATCCTATATAATATCTCACGTTATTATTCAAAGGAGATTACCTAATCTTTTCTATAGAGAATCTATCTATGCCTAAATATTTTATCCTATATACATTACTTTTGTGAATACCAGTATGAGGCCTGTATTCTGCTTCGCCATTCTCTATTGCTTCAAACAATAAAGTTTCTGGAATAAATAAGCTACAAAAACTACAGAGAAGCCCTTTACCAGTATACTCCATTGGAGAGCCATCGTTAGGACATACTGCTTTACCATTAGATATCTCTACTAGCGGAAGTTTCTCTGGATAGTAGTTCTTCGCCCATAGTCTCCAAGGACCATAGTCTCTATCGTAGTAACTTCCTCCTCTTCTATAGGGTAGAAATGGTGTATCTAGTATATTCTTCGACACTAGTTTGTTAATTAATTCTTTCCTAAATAACCACATACGTTTCCATCCTCTACAAATAATTAATAGCGTTACTTTATTATCATGCACTCTATATTCACTCCAACAATCTCTATAGTGTTGTACTAGTTCATTCACTATCTTAACTAGAGTATTCTCGTAAGAGCTATCTAGTTCAACAATAATCTTCCAGCAATTCATGGCTTTCTCTGATGGCCTATTTTCTCTACTAGTTCCTTCCCTACATGATCTACAATATTGTCTTATAGATTCTTCATTAGAGTGTGGAGGTAATATTATTTTCCAAGTACTCCTCTTCTTCAACTACTGTAGACCTCTTCTAGTACTTTCTGTGGATTATTGATAACTTCTTTTATGAAGCTTAGAGGAATTATTATATATTTATCTGTGACCTCTATAGTATACTCTTTAAATTTTATTCTTCTTCTTTTCTTAACTAGATTGTATAAGTCCATGAATCTAGGATATTGTTTGGACTTAATATGATACCAGAAAAAACTTTTAATCTCGACCTTTACTTTTTCCTGTCCAGCACTACTTGTTAAACTAGCTATTTCTTTTCCACGGGACATGAGGTAAGTTATTATATCTAGTAGCAAATACTTTTCAGTAGGATCCAAGGTTGTTTTACCTCAATATATTATAAGACTAGATGATAGTAGGTATAAAGCGTAGTGGTTACAAAGGTGTATACTAATGATAGTTATAGGAGTAAGTGATATACATTGTAGCTACGGGTATTCAAGTAAACTAGTATTAAAAGCTATGCAATTAAACGCCGACCTAATACTCGTAGCTGGAGATATTGAGTGTGAACACCCTTTAGAAGAAATAGTATCGTCTGGGATTAAGACATACTGTGTTACAGGTAATTTAGACGATATATACATTTATAGAATACTTAGGAATTATGGAGTTGGATTAGAGGGTTCTATTGTAGTTTTTAATGGATACTATGTAGCTGGTATAGGTGCTATTGGTTTTTCTACAAATTTGTCTAAAGTAAAAGAATTTATAATGAATAAAAGAATTGATCCAAGAAAATTAATAGTTCTATCACATTACCCACCATATGGTTTTAACGATACAACTTATTCTGGACTACACGCTGGTAATATGGAATTAAGGAATTTCATTGAAGAACACAAGCCTCTATTATTCCTTCATGGACACATACATGAGGCTAGAGGAATAAATAGATATAAGAATACACTAATAGTTAATCCCGGTCCATTAATGCATGGATACTATAGTGTTATTGAATTAGATGGGGATAACGTAGAAGCAAGGCTTGAGAGGCTATAGGAATTGAGAGATATTGTGAAACAACTCTATAGAGACTTAGAAAACTCTAGCTATACAGTATTATTAGTTGGAGAAGGTTTATCTAGAGAACTAGATATAGTAGTTCCTTCACCTCTAGAACAGAGTGTATGGAGCAGATATGGAGTATATTATACAAGTGAAGGATTTAAGAGAAGTCCTGAAAAAGCTTGGTTTCATTATATAGATTTAATAAAGAAGGTATTAAGTGTTAGAAAACCCAATGTGTACAATCATATTAGCGAACTTGTTGAGAAGGGGTTCATACAATCAATTATTTCAGCGGATATTGCATGTATACATAGAATTATAGGCTTAGACAACGTAATTGAGATCTATGGTTGTATACTGAAATACTGTTGTAACAAAGGACATTGCATAACTATACAAGATACCAGCGATATCCCTAGAAATATACCACCAATATGTAAATACGATAATGAGATCATGAGGCCTAGCATAGTATTTTATCAAGAAAAAATAGACTATAGAGAATGGATAAAAGCAGTTATTGAAGCTGAAACAGCTGAATTAATGATAGTCATTGGATTAGAGGATTACTCGTCACCAGTTAATCTATTACCCATACTAGTTAAGCGACGGGGCAAGAAATTAGTAGCTATAGGATCTAATCCTAATTCCTTAGTTCATATAGTGGATTATTGGATAGACTTATCTGCTACTAAAGTATTTGAGGAATTGACTAGAAAACTATATCTTCTATAAAATAGTCACTTGTTATTAGAACCTACTTGTTTCTGAGTAACATATTTATATG
>WAML01000060.1 GCA_015522345.1 Desulfurococcales archaeon | reverse complement strand
TAAGTAAGAAATTTAATGAATACATAGGCAAAAAAGTTGTAGATGAAAAAGAAGTTGAAGAGAGAATACCCGGCAACTCTAGACTAGTAAAAATAGAAAAGCTTCTTAGGACAAGGTAATTAAGGATGAAAAACTAGTACATTTTAATGGTTTGATGAAAAATTAATTTGGACAACTGTTTGGATTCAGAGGATAAAATTTAAACTATCCGTATACATATCTTTCTCTACAAGACTAGAATGCAATATTATTAGGTGATTACAGTGGGCACAAGAAATATAGTTGTAGAAGCGATTCGCGTTCAGCCAGTAGAAGAGATGATTGTAGAACTCGTGGAGAGAAAAGGACTAGGGCATCCAGACTATATAGCTGATTCGGCAGCTGAAGTGGCTAGTAAGGCTCTGTGTGAATACTATTTGAGAGAGTATGGTATGATACTTCATCACAATCTCGATAAAGTACTTCTAGTAGGAGGGCAGGCCCATCCAGTATTTGGTGGAGGTAAAGTACTACACCCTATATACATACTTGTTTCAGGACGTGCTACTACTGAAGTTATAAGAAATGGTAGAATAGAGCCTGTTCCCGTGGGCTCTCTTATTGTAAAAGCTGTTAAGAACTGGATTAGAGAAAACTTTAGGTTCCTAGACCCAGAATCTCACGTAATAGTTGATTACCGCATTGGTAAAGGAAGCGTTGATTTAATTGAAGTATTTAAGGCTAAAGCTAAAGCTCCTCTAGCAAATGATACAAGTATTGGAGTTGGTTTTGCACCATTATCAGCACTTGAACAACTTGTTTACAAAACAGAGAGATTACTTAACTCCAAAGATTTTAAGAAGAAAGTGCCTGCTGTCGGAGAAGATGTAAAAGTAATGGGTTTGAGAAAGAACAGAGACATCGAACTAACAATAGCTGCTGCAATAGTGTCTAAACACGTGAAGAACATAGACGAGTACATCAGTGTTAAAGAAGAAATTAGAGAAGCTGTTCTAGACCTTGCCTCAAAAATTGCTCCAGACTATAGTGTAGTAGTACACGTAAATACAGCAGATATGATCGAGAAAGGAGTAGTTTACTTAACAGTAACAGGTACTTCAGCTGAACATGGAGATGATGGAGCTACAGGTAGAGGCAATAGAGCTAATGGATTAATAACTCCTATGAGGCCCATGAGTCTTGAAGCTACCGCAGGAAAGAACCCCGTAAATCATGTAGGGAAGATATATAATGTAGTCGCTAGCTTAATCGCTAAGAAAGTCTATGAGCAAGTAAAAGGGGTTAAGGAAGTATATGTAAAACTATTAAGCCAAATAGGGAAACCCATAGACGAGCCACTAATGGCTAATGTCAAGATTCTTCCAGAAAAAGATGAACTACCCAGACACATAGTATCCGAAGTAGAAGGTATAGTCAACGAAGAACTAGAGAACATTACTAAAGTAACAGACTTGATATTGAGGGGGCAGGTTATATTATTCTAGAAAAACGAGAAATCCTTTACACCAAGTTTCTTTTTACGTTCTTCTTTATACTTCATGATTAAGTCAATTATTCTCTCTATACTACTTCTTCTTTCTTCTTCTTCAATTTTCTTCCAAGAATTTTCTATATCCTTTACTACTCTAGACTCTATAATAAGGAAATTGTCTACAAAATAATGTTTATAACTATCTATATTGAAAACAGGTATTTTTATAGGGTATTTAATGGATTCTTTACTAGTTAAAATAGCTATTTTATTCTTATAAAGCTCATTTATTACACTAACATCGTATACTTCTAAATCATTTACATAGATCGCGGGAGACTTATATTTTTCAAGTAGTTTTGATGGATAGGATAGGAGGTTTTTAATCGTAGGTATAATTATATACTTATTCAATAGTGCTTCCTTTAAGATAGATTTAAGGTAGTGTATATCTCTATTAGCTTCATCTAATAATTTCTTTAAAGCATTTATTTGATGTAAGAGCTCTTCTCTTTCAATTCTTAGTTTATTTATTTCACGTAAAAGATTATCTTGGGGATTAACTATATTTTTCAAACTACTTAATTCTACTTTGAGTGTGTGAATTGTTTCTTGTAGCTCCGATATAGTGTTCTTGAGTCTTTTATTCTCGGCTACTAATTGTTGTATTCTCTTCTTTAAATTAGCTATCTCTTTATCTTGTATTTCTCTATTTATTTTGGTCTTTGGAGGCTGTTTTGCTTCTCGAGTTTCAGTCTCTTTAGATGAAAACTCTAGTTTTTTCTCGACTTCTTCTTCTATAGCCTCTGCTATTGTTTTACCACGTATTATCTCTGCCTTGATGTTATCTAGGTCTAAGTCGATATTCATTTCATATACTTCAGACTCTATTTGCTTAAATTTATCAGCATAATTCAAGTATGCCTTATATGCTGCGGCTAAAGCATCTCTTTCATGTGCATCCTCTATATCTAGCCAAGGATACTTCTTTAACAACTCATATATGATTGCATTCTTTTCATCATTTGATAAATCTCTTGGAGGAGAATATATTTGGACATTTAATGACGCAGCTAATTTCTTTACTGCTTCAGGTGGTGTGGAAACATCAGTTGCTACAAGAACTGGTTTTCCTATAGATGAAACCATGTTTATTATTTCGCTTCGATCAATGTTTTTGGAGCTGTAGAGGAATAAAGGCATGCCGTTTAAGTCTATAACAGCAATACCTGTATTGATCCCTGGATCTAGTCCTAGTATTACAGGTTTTCTCGCTTTCTTTAATGGTTCTGTAGATATTTTCTTAGAATATACAGGTTTAATTTCTACTCTAACATTCTTTGTATTAATAGGCTTAATCAAGCCATAAAGTCGCGATCTTGGGGCATAGACTATGAAGACACTACTCTCTAATCCACCCTTCGACTTCCTAAATACAAGATCATAATCTAGTTTATTTGCATCAAGTATTTTCTTTATCTCCTTAGTTATACTTAATATACCTGCTCTAACACTGCGTATATACCTGTTATAGCTCATGCCTCCTCTACTTATACTGCGCCCCTTTGATACAATAATCTTCGTTTTTTCTTCAAGGAATTTTACTTGATATCCATAGCCTCTATAAGCTGCTACAGCAGCTACATAAGCAGTCTTTAAAGGAGTGAGTTTTCCATGCAAAGGAATGCCTAGGTTTTTGGCTAGAGAACGTATATTTATGGCTTGAGGGCCCCAGCCAGTCACTTGTATTAAGCGGACATTGGGTGGAAGCATGGAAACTATTTTGACAAGGCCATTATAGTCTGGGGCTAGCTCATATATATTGTCAATAGCTATGATCTCTGGTTTTACTTCCCAAGCAATTCTTATAAGTCTTGATAGAGAAGCATCCTCATATTCGTCAACAACTTCGCCATTACCGAGTATGACTATAGCATAATGTGGCTGGTGTTTAGATAGAGAACTTTTACCTGGAAGTATATCAACTCCCATAACTATAATGTTGTCTTTCTTAGTATGACTAGAAACTCTCTGATTCCCCAAGGACATACTTTAATGCCCTATCAATATCAGCTTCTACTCGGTAGTTCTTCTTGAAAAACCTAACTATATATACTATATCCCTCCTTAATAAAGACAAACTGCTTGGATGTTCTTTCTCTACATATTGTGGCCAGTCAATTATATATGGTGTTCCATTATCTACATCAACTAATACGTTATATTCACTTAAATCACCATGGACTATGCCTACATCTTGATAAGCTTTCTTAATAGTATCAATTATGACGCTGAGAGTATAGTATGGGTCTTCTAACGAGGGCTTAGTGTATAGCTCAATACCATTAATGTACTTTATTACAATTGCATGCCTATTATAAGCTAGAGGGTGGGGGACTGATGCTCCAACGTAATAGAGTTCCTTAAGTGCTTTAAACTCTCTTTCGGCAGCTATTTTAGATTGTTTGTACCAGTCAAGTCTAGGATTGTCTGCATAAACACGTACTCTTCTAGTGGACCTAAAACTAGGTCTTCCTATTCTTAAGAATTTTATTGCAACTAAAATATTCCCTGGAGCCAATGCCCTAAAGATCTCGCTTTCTTTCCCAACACCTAGTTTATCACCTATCGCTTCAACAACGTTATTCTTAACAAAGAATCTTAGGGCAAGCATGTCTAATCCTAAATATGTAAGTCTATAGCCTTTATACATTAGCATTTGTCTCTTAACAAGCTTTAGTCTATGTAGTTTCCTAAGTGATAATTCTACATGACTCTCAGGTAATCGAGAATACTTCTCGATAACCTCTAGAGGTACATATTGATAAGTAGACATACCTTTCTCAATAGCATTAAGTACCTTAAAATCTCGTTCAACCAATGCCCTATATATTCTACCTATCTTCGCCACTCTTATAAAACACCGTACGTTACTATATTAGTTAAAACCATTTTATCTATTTTATTATACGAGTTTGTATAGAGTGTATTCTTCAAGAATAGTTCTACTCTGTATACACTAGTTAATAGGTTAGATTGTATTAAATACATAAAACTAATATACTCATACAGTATATATGTAAAACAGTATGTTAAATAATTCTAAGACCAATGTATTACATATACGGTGAGAAAAGTGGAGTCTCAGAATACGTTGCTTAAGAAAGAAGGGATTTTTGAGAAAGACGGTACACTCTACGTGCGTGGAATAGAGTATATTAACAGAGTTGCAAACGTCCTATCATCTAAAACTAGGTTAAAAATACTCAAGTTAATACGTGAAAAAGAGAGAGATATTGGAGAAATAGCTGAATTCATAGGTCAGAGTAAAGCTAATGCAAGTGCTCAGATAAAGAGACTAGAAGATATAGGCTTAATAAAAACATCATATAAACCGGGTCAGAGAGGAGTAAAGAAAGTATGCTGGACAAATATTAGAGAAGTACGTATAATACTGGATTAAATACATTCTAAACTTTCTTTAAAAGCAAATAAGAACTTTTATTCAATAATCTTCCTTTTTCTTATATCTCTTATTATCTACACGTACTAACTAAGACTATGCAAGCTTTATCCATTATATAAAGTATTTGATGTATAAATACCCAGTTAATACCATAATAATGGTTATACTCTGCTAATACACTCTATCCAGTCTTATAACTCTAGGGTTATACCAGTTATTATTTAGAATAATATGATGCAGAAATAGCGCACGGTGTAAGAAGCAATGGATCTAGCGACTCTCATGCTGGTAATAGTTTACTTAGGCATACTGTTATTGCCGATGATATATAATCATAGAGTATACAGAGCATATGGCTCCAGCTCTAAAGAACATAGTAGGCGACTCGATATTAATATAGAAGAAATAGGATTGAATACAAAGGCTATGACCAATAACTTAGTTATATTCCTTAATAATATTGATAAAGAAGAGTTAGAAGCCATTCTTGAAGTTATAAAGTCTAAGAATAAGGCTCATTATAGATCCGTTAAACAGTAGCTATACCTCACTATAAGCACTAGGGTTATAGATTATGAGAAAAAATATACTACTAAAAGCTTTTGGAACAGGATTTATTGCAGCAGTTTCAGGTATTGAAATTACAAATATAGCTGTATTCTCCCACTTAGGTATAAATTATGGAGCTTTCAGTTTTCTACTAATAGTTCTAGCTGTAATACCTTTAACTTATCTTCAACAAATAGTTTCACTACCCTCACGTATACTTAGAATAAACCTGCATATAGGATTAAGAAACTATAGTTCCTTACTATATATGGTCTATGTATATTCAATTTATTTAGCTAGCATGCTAACTCTCATAGTGAATATCATTGGTATTTCAATTATTTATCAAAATGTCACTAATATAAAATGGATATATTAC
>WAML01000059.1 GCA_015522345.1 Desulfurococcales archaeon | reverse complement strand
TCGGAGATGTGTATAAGAGACAGACATAACTAAACACTTGGTGTAAAATAATGAATAAAAAACGTAGGTACAATATAAAGAATTCTCTAAAACAAACAATTAAGAAATACAATAAAGTATTACTTGTAGTAGCTCTAGCTATATTCACAGCGTCATCGATAGGCTTTGTACAAGCATTTAGAGAGCCCTTGCTAGTAAAACAATTTATAGTAGAAGAATACGCTAGACTATCTGCTTCAACAAACCATGTAGTAGTTGTGGAACCATCACTAGCCTATGGATATAGTGAAGAAGTACCTTATAGTGAAGTATATTTGAACCTAGTTAAATTCATCAATATGTCTATCATCTACAATATAGTAGTCTATAATAATACAAGGCTTGGGCGTGTAGAAAAAATAGAGACAACATACTCAATACCAGAAATAATATACATTGAAGAATGGAGTAAAGAAGAATACTTAATTGACCCAGCATATGCTCTAGGTACAGAAATTCCCTCGAATATAGTAGTAAATACTAGCAAAGCCTACAAGTATGCATCGATACTAGATAAAGAAGTTAATTTAAAGACAAACAAGTTCTCCTACACCATAGTACCTAGTTATACAACAAAAGTAACGTATGAAAATGGTAAAGCACTAACTTATACTCTAAAACCTGTGATAACCATATTAATGGATCTAGAGAAGAATAAACTCACAATATCATTTGATGGATTAGAGAAAGAGTATAAAGACAAGTACACGATATCTAAAGCTAACTACATTAAATCACTGGGATTATATACTCTATACGTAGGCGATGCAAGAAAATATTTTCTGGTATCAACACTCTTATCCAGCGTATTCCTATTATTAATGACTTACCAAGTAGTATCGTCAAGAAAGAAGATTGTGCCGAAATTAAAAGAAATAGTATCTTCATCAACTATAGTGAAAGGCAATGTAGTGAGCTCTGGCTCACTACCAGTAGTTGAAGTAAGTGATCCAAAGGAGTTTAGCTATATAGTTAAACACTATAAGAAACCAGTTATAGAGACTAGAGAAGGAGATTTGATAACATACTCTTTAGTGACAGATGAAAGTATCTTTGTATACTATGAATACACTAGTAGTTCTCTACCAGTTAGCAAAGAGGTACAGTATAGTGGAGAATAAGAAAGTTAAGGTAGCAATACAAGGGCTTTCAAAGAACTTTGAACCAACAGGATCATATGAAGTAGTAGATATAGGAGTTTTCTCACTATGTGAAACAATAAATTTATTGAAAAACATGCCAAAGAAATACCCTAGAAATCTTGTTAAACAACTTGGTTTTTGCCCAGCAAGTATTCTATTAAACACAAGAGAGTCTATGATATCCATATCATTACTTGATGATGATACATACTATATTGATTACACAGATAAAGTTAGTGGATGGAATTATGAAAAAAATATTGAAGGAATTCCTGAGACCATAGGTTTTGTAACAAAGATTCTCCTTGGGACAATAGATGAAAAAACTCTAGAAAAGCCAAGGTATTATATAAGAATATGTATGAAGAAGCATAGAAAAAATGAAGCGCTATGGCTACTACTCGATCTAGATAATAAAACTCTTGATAATATACCCTTTAACAATATAGTAAGGATAGAGCTCTTTAGAAAGAAGCCAGTTAAACCTCCTAAGATAAAGATTGTATATACAGAATATGGTTTGAGAAGAAGTGTAGAGTATAGGCTTTTTGATGAAACATTAGTTGATAAATATTTTAGAGCTTTGCATAAAGTATTTGGTGATAAAGTAGTTTTAAAATAGGTTTCACGGCTTTACTGTATAGTATAGTCTTTTCTTCTTCTTACCCTTGTTAACAGACTTCATATAAACGATCTCGCCTATTTCTCTAGTATTCCTAACATGAGGACCTCCATCAGCTTGTATATCTACATCTGGGATCTCTACTATCCTCAAATACTCTATTTCTGGAGGCGTACGTGAAGCAAGTTTTACTATCCCGGGTATTTTCAGGGCTTCTTCTCTCTTAAGCCAATAGATCTTTACTTCAATACCTTCTTTAACAACTTCATTTGCTTTCCTTATAGCTTCCTTAAATATCTCCGGATCATATTTTTCTAGACTATAGTCGTCGTAGGCGTAGTCGGGATAGATGTGGCCGCCAGTAATTAATGCATTATATTCTCTATATAGTATTGCAGAAAGTATGTGAGCTGCCGTATGGAGCCTCATTATCTTGTATCTTCTCCCCCAATCTATTACACCTTGAACTCTATCCCCTTTCCCTAGATCATGTTCTCCTTCAATAAAGTGGAGTACTTCTCCAGATTCTTTATCAAATCTAACATCTATTACACGATACTTATTACCTTCTTTGACTAAATAGCCTGTATCCGGTGAAAGCCCGCCGCTCCTAGGGTTAAAAGCTGTCCTATCTAGTACAACAGCATTATCTTTTACATCAACTACTACTGCATCAAATTCCTTTATATAAGAATCTTTTTGATAGAGGAGCTCAGTCATAATACAAGCCTCTATACTCTTTACCTAGAATATACTGGCTTTAATACTCTATTTAAGTTTAAGTAATTGGTGTCCCTCAACTATAGTGTGCCAACAACTATGCCTAGGACAACTAGTAGTGTTCCTAAATATCCTTTTAAACCAGTTTTCTCATTAGCTATAAAACTACTAAGTATTCTACCAAGAACAGGCGTTAGAACTGTAGCTAGAACAGCTACTGTTACACCAGACAATTCTATTGCTTTCAAAAACAATGGTATCCCAACGCCATAGCCTAGCCCACCAGTAGTTAGAGCTAGTAGCAACACCTCCTTCCTAGCTAAAACCTCTATTCTATCTCTCACTAGAAACCCAAGGAATACCGGGAGAATTATAGCACGCATAAGTCCAAGAGAAACAGAGTTCGTGTACTCTAGAGCAAGTTTATTTACAACACTCCCTAGCCCCCAGGCAAAAGCAGGGACTAGTGCAATCCATGAATACCTAGAGCTATCTCCATCACTATATTCTGAGAAAACTATATACACTCCCGCTACCGCAGCTATAGTTCCAATAACTAGTCTATAAGTAATAGATTCTCCCAAGAACACTATAGCTAGGAATTGCGCAATAACTACGTAGGTATAGCCTATAGTTATAGATCTTCCTGCTCCAACTAAGTGTATAGACCTTATATAAGCAATATCGCCTATCCCAGGGCCTATGAGCGCTGAACCAAGTATGTATACAAAGCCCATGGGCTTAGGAACTATATAGAATCCAAATACTTGGACAGCTATAGCTAGAAAAGGTATAGCCATAAGGCTCCTAAGGAAATTCAGTCCTATAGGTGAAACTCCTTTACCAAATCTCTTAATAAGAGCTGGGTTAATACTCCAGAGTACAGCAGCTATAACTGCATAGAGTATACCCAAGTAGTAATCTCTTAAGACAAACACTTTAATCAATCCTAGTGGTTAAATGATTATAATTTGGAGAAATAAAGTTTTACTCTCCAAACTAACCTATTATAGTCTGATCTTATGTTTTAGAGAACTAGTTATTAATTAAAAAAGCATTGTTTATGTATTAGATTACTTTAAATAGACACTACTTCTATACCTCATACACTATTAGTTCATCAGCTAGTATATTGTAGAGTAGCCTAGTTGTTGAATCTATATATGTTCTAGCAACTGAGAGTCTATCATAGTTCCATAGATATGATTCTCCCTTCCTAGGTATCCTATATATTAGTCCATGAGATACCTTGCTTGTGTGAGCATTAGTATATCCTATTCCAGTTACTACGGCTCCCGTAGGTGATATAAATATCAAGTCTATTGACCACTTCAACACACCTCTAACTCTCTCGTCAACGACTTTTACTTCTCTACCGCTAGAGTCAATTAATATAGTAGTTGTTCTCAGTCCTTGTGTAATCTCTATATACTCTACTATAGCTCCTGGCACAGGATTAGATACACTAGCCTGGCTCAGATCACCGTAGACCTCTAGTTCACCAAAATACTTTACGTCTAGTGGTGCATTCCATTCATAACTCCACTGGAAACTCTCTAGCTCATCTCCTTCTACAACATTATATACTAGTTTAGACACTCTATACTCACTTATAGTCAGGTTATCGTAGACTGCATTATATCTTCTTAGAGCAGTAAATTCTGCCCTAAAATATGACGTAGCTTCTACTACACTATCTCCTATATAGAGCCTAGACTTTGCCCTAAGTAGGTACGTTGATGTAGCTTCTACTAGAGTATATGTACCCATATCCTTCTCTTGAACATCTAGTGAAGGCTCTGAAGTAAATTCTAGGAGTTCGTAGGAAACTACTTTATCAGTTGTCCACAGGAGTAGAGCAGCACCTATTTGCCAGTACCTACTAAACATACCAGTTACTTCAACAGAGACAGTATGTTCTCCAACTAGTAGTGGTAGAGCTCCAGTCAAGTCTATTAGTGTTGGTTCTTCAGCATAGGCTCTTACAGCCGGCAATGGTCTCCAGAAGAACGGTGACATACCGCCAGTATATATTGTATGCATTGGATGAGATAGAGCCACTAGTTTGTCGTCGAAGTATATCTTTACTTCTCTGTAGCTTTTACCAAAGTAGTACCAGAACTCTTCATATCCATTGCCCTTAGTGTAGAGTAAGAGCATTGCACGAGTGACATTAGATGGTATAGTTACTGTAGTATTCCTCTTCTCTAATCCAGGCTTGATAACAACTCTCTTCCATAGAGGTATTATTGTATCGGGTAAATACTTTGGTTTCTCTCCAGGGAATAGATATAGTGTTATATTTACAAGGAATCTACCAGTAACTCCAATGCTAGGCACTACTACATTTGGCAACCATACCTCGAATGTAACGTTTCCTTTGAATAGACTATAGAACATAGTTACATCTGTTGTTACAGTCCAGTTGTATCTCTGTGGAGTACTACCCCACATAATCGGTACATCGTTTACATAAATCCATAGAACTCTATCGTATTGGACAGGCCTATGGTATATTGGGTCATAGAGTCTACCGTCAACTCTCAATAATATCCTACTCCACTCACCTTCAGGTATAACAACCCATGCATACTGTGGTTTCCAAGCAGCAAATTCTCTATTAACAATAACCTTTACAACCACAGGCTCAGTCTCTGGTATAGGGAATGGGTAGTCTTGCCAACTCCAGTATCCACTAGTATCTACTATCTTCCCGCCATCAACTTGGTAAGAACGCTCTACCCGGTATATCTCAGGCGTAAACCCAAGGCTCCTAGCCTTATACTTGTAAAGTGGTATCTTAGTACCTTCACTAGAAACAGGATATGCTAGAGCTAGGGGCACTAGTAGAGCTATAAGTATGACTAGTAATAGAGGTATAGATTTTACATAAGACATTATACTACACCATAGTGTATACTATCCTACTATAGTTCCACAACTCAATTGTATATGCG
>WAML01000058.1 GCA_015522345.1 Desulfurococcales archaeon | reverse complement strand
GTTTATATGAAGGATGTTTTTAATAAAGTAATTGAGGAAAAGGCTAAGATAACTAAAATAAAGTACTCAGTATACGAAGTAAGTGAAAGATACCTAGGTGCCACCTTTGATGTATTAATTATGGATTTAACTAAGGATCTAAAACCAAATGACTTAGGTCGTTTAATAGGTATTGTGCGAGGAAGAGGACTAATAATACTCTTAACACCATCGTGGAGTAAATGGGATACGTTTCTAACAATATTTAAGAGAAACCTAGCTGTCCCGCAATACCCTAATCCAAGACACATATTCATAAAATGGATTAAGAAGAAATTGTTAATACATAAATGTATAGCGATCTATGATTCTGATGAACTAAAGATTATAAAGAACTTTGATGAAAAACCTTTGGATATAACTTCTTCGGAAAGAAAACTTGTTATACCAAATGAAATACTATTTCCTAAAACAATATATGAACAGGCTCTAACACAAGATCAGATAAACGTTATAAAACTTCTTGAGACCCTCTATGAGAAACCTAAAAAGAATAAAAAGAAAATGATCCTAATAACAGCTGATAGAGGACGAGGCAAGTCTTGTGCAGTAGGTATTGGAATAGTTGGATTAATACATCTACTTTCAAAAGTGAAGCCACGCGTTAGAATACTTGTTACAGCACCATCTCCAACAAATGTACAATCACTTATGATGCTAGCTAAACAAACACTGGATAAAATGGGGTATAGTTATAAAGAATTTAGAAGAGAAGGTAACACTATCGAATTACGTGGAGACAAGTTCTCCATAGAGTATTGGGAACCAATAAACATACCTAAATTACGTGGAGATATTGTAATTGTAGATGAAGCTGCTGGAATACACGTCCCCATGTTATATAAGATCTGGAGTGAACATAACAGACTGGTGTTTTCATCAACAATACATGGTTATGAAGGGGCTGGTAGAGGTTTCTCGATAAGGTTTCTTAAAAAAGTGAAAGAGGATCCTAATACAAAACTATATGAGTATGAAATGATTGAGCCAATTAGGTATTCAAAAGAAGATCCTATAGAGAAATGGCAGTTTGATGCACTACTTCTAGATGCAGAACCTGCTGAATTATCTATAAGGGATCTCGAGTATATAGCTAAACAAGAATTTGAGTACGTAAAATACGACCCCGAGTATTTGTTTAGTGAAAAAGGAGAAAATGAACTTAGACAATTATTTGGAATATATGTGTTAGCTCATTATCGTAACGAACCTGATGATCTAGGTATGATAGCTGATGCGCCTCATCATATAGTAAGAGCAGTGAAACTCCCTACAGGGAAAATAGTCTGTGCTCTACAAATAGCTTTTGAAGGCCCAATAGACAAGGACACTATGATAGAGCTACTCAAAGGTGGGCGTATACCTGGTAATATTATTCCAGATAGATTTCTTAAGCATTTAAGAATAACAGATTTTGGAGAAACCAAGGGATGGAGAATAGTACGTATTGCTACACACCCTAGTGTACAGGGAAAAGGTATTGGTACATGGGCGTTGAAGAAAGTAGTTGAAGAAGCTATTGAAAAAGGGCTTGAATGGGTAGGAGCAGGATTCGGCGTTAATGAACAACTTCTTAAGTTCTGGCTTAAATCAGGTTTTTACCCTATTCATATATCACCCGATAGAAACCCTGTTAGTGGAGAATATACAACCCTTGTAATAAAACCATTAAGCGATAAAGTTAAAGAAATAATTCGTATTGCAAATAGAGAATTTAAGAAAAAACTTCTAAATAGTTTAGCAATAAATTACAACGATCTAGAACTTGAAGTAGCGAAATTAATGCTATCCTATGGTCCGCCAATTATAGATTCACTAGACCTAGATATAAAGAAAATTTTTACAAAAATACAAATCGATAGACTATGGATCTACTGTAATGGCCCTATGACTTTCGAAGCCGCTGCGGATCTAATGAACTATATTGCAAAAATTTATTGGATGCTGCCATCACATAAAAGACCAAAACTATCATCTCTACAAGAATATATCCTTATAGCTAAAGCCTTACAAGGGAGATCATGGGAAGAATCTGCCAGACTTCTTAAAACACGTTCTAAAACACTAATGAATGATGCAAGAGAAATTGCATGCATTATTCTAAAAGAAGTATACAATATAGGCGAAGACTACATCCCTGGAGTTTCTTTAAAAACATATAGAGAACAAAGTACCTACATTATTTAATTCCAGTACTTTATATAAAAAGATACTAAGGTCTATTAAGG
>WAML01000057.1 GCA_015522345.1 Desulfurococcales archaeon | reverse complement strand
TTACTATACTACTTGCTGTAACTAAAACAGTATTAGCTAAAGCAGTATATACACTATTATCGATGCCATCATATATTGTTAATTCTTTCTTTCTCCTCCAAACATTATCGCTTTTAAGATCAGTGACCAAGACGTTGTTTTTAAGTCTGTAGAAAAGCCATTCTACATGGGTTGGCTGATAACCTATATGTAGTACAGGAGAATATCCTTTAGAATAGAATAATTTATTTGAAAGATCGACCCCGCATTTCACAGGCTCTATATCTCTACAATGCATGCTCTTCGATACCATACCCAAACACTTTAACAACCCCGTTATAGTTGCATAAAATATTCCTCTATTGAATATATTGTCCAGGTCTAGCTCGAGGATATCACGCAACATACCTCTATAGTTTTTAGGGGCAACAGTAAAGGTTTGTCCAATACAATTAAGCACTCTACACGTTAGTAGGATCTCTGGTCCTCTAACAAGAGCAAAATCTTTATCTTTTAAACCAAGTTCTTTGCCATAAACACTATTACAAACGACTTCAGTATCAAGGCTAATATTCTTTTCCTTAACTATTGAGTATACTATGTTTCTAACGATTTCGTCGTAATAGCTAGTCATAAAACATCATCTTGGAATGAGTTGAAGTATATAATAAATCCTATAATATCGGAGATCTTGGCTTGTACGAGTGAATAGGCGGTATAAAGTATACTTTCACAGGCTCTCCTTCAGTAATACGTTTCCTATTTGGCTCTACAATAACTATGCCATCACTGTATACTATAGGAGATACGAAATAAGATTCAACATCTTCTTGTATTTCAGCGACTTTATTATCTAGGTCTATATTAGCGTATCTAATCCTATAGAAACCATAGTATTTACTTAGGTCATACGTCTTCTTACTCTTCAAAGTAATGTAGGGTAGGATCGTTTTATTCTCTAAACCATTGAAGTAGTTTATTAGAGGAATTAATATGAATAATAAACCAGTTATTGTTGATTGTGGAAGACCAGGTAAATTGATTACGATCTTATTCCTTATTAAAAACCCACTAGTGGATCTACCGGGATGTATTTTTGTTCCTCTAAAATAGATTTTTGGTTTAAAGTACTTGTATAGACTAATCCATGTAAAGTCTTTGGGGCCCATAGATACTCCTCCAACTGATACTATAATGTCGTTCTCTTCTACAGCATTTTCAACGATATTGGCTATCTGGCTTGGTTCATCTCGGATGTATTCAATACTAGTAACTTCTCCTCCATAGTATTCTATAATGTTCTTAAGTAAGTACTTTGTTGATGCAGGAATAGCTTTAGTTGATGGAGGAATGGGGGCATCTACTATTTCATCACCTACAAGTAGAATAGAGATCTTGGGTTTTTGATAGACTCTTACTCTACTTATACCTAGATCTATCAATAACTTTTGTACTGCAGGAGTTATAATAGAGCCTTTTCTTAGAATCAACGAATTTCTACGGACATCACTACCTTTACGGAATACATTGTAGTATTTTTTGACTGGAGAGTAAACATATAATTGGTTATCAACTTCTCTTACAGCTTCTATAGGAATAACTGCATCAGCTCCTCTAGGAATAGGATACCCTGTTTCAACAAATACTGCTTCACCACTACCAAGTACATAGTTATCGGCATTCCTAGGATCCACGTCTCTCACTATCTTTAGTACAACTGGTTTACTGGAAGAAGCCTTCTCTGTATCACTAGACTTAATAGCATACCCATCTACATGAGATATGTCGGTCCAAGGTCTATCTATAGGTGAATAAATATCTTCGGCTACAACTCTATTACAGGCCAAACGTATATCTAGTGAAGTTGTTTTTCTAGTAATAGAGCTAGTAAATAAATCTACTATCTCTTGAGGATACATGTACTTATATAGTTTCTCTAATGCAAAACTCCTGTACAATATCCTGCATCACACTCCATTTTCATGAAGTAGCTCTGGTAAATAGATTTTATTGAATATTTTTAAGCATTACTGTAATCATTGTCAAAAACCCTTATATTACACGAAAACATGAGAAAAGAATAACATCATTATACTCAAAGCTTTTATCCCAAAATACTATATAGAGTTAAAACACTAGGTAGAATCAATAGAGAGGAAACAAGTAATTGATAAAGTTAATCATATTTGACTTAGATGGTACACTTGTAGATAGTAGAGAAGCTATAGTAGAAAGCTTTAGCTTAGCAGCACAATTAATGAATATACGTATAGATTCGTCCAAAATTGTGCAGTTGATAGGTAAGCCTTTAATGGATGTTGTTAAAGGTATGCTTCTCGAAGAACTTAATGAGATAAATATGCTTAGATTCGTTAATATTAGGAGAAGAATTATGGATGTTATTTGGAAGAAAAAGGTTAGACTATACCCGGATGTCACTCCTGTACTTAAAGAGCTTAAGAATAGAGGGTTATTACTAGGAATAGCTTCTTCAAGTATTATAGGCAGGATCTTAAGGTTTCTAGAATTCTTTGGAATAAGAGAATACTTTGATATTGTCTCTGGAGTAATAGATGGGAAAATCAAGGGTAAACCCTATCCTGATACTATAGTCTATGTACTTAATTCTCTAGGCGTTTCACCTAGAGAAGCAGTTTACGTAGGGGATATGGAGGTAGATTATATAGCCGCTATGAAATCTGGTGTACGATTTATAAAAATAATCCGTGAACATAATAAGAGTATTGAATGGAATACTAGTCCTCCTACAACTATAAACTCGTTGTATGAATTATTGCATGTTATAGAGAAACTAAAGTAAAAACCATGGAGGACTGAATACAATTTAATAACTATTTCAAGTTATTGAGAAACCCATATATTATTCTGCATAACTATATATAT
>WAML01000056.1 GCA_015522345.1 Desulfurococcales archaeon | reverse complement strand
CTATTATGTAGATGGTATTATAACTGTTAATAATAGTGTTAAAATTGATTATAGAGATTATAGGAAGTATTTTATTGAGAGAAGTAGGAGAGAATCTACATCTAAAGAAACACTACTTTATGGTAGCGAAGCATTCATAGTTGGTGCTCTATCTAGGCTTAATACAAGTTATGAATTGTTGTCTAATGAGGCTAAGTCTATAGCTAGTGATATAGAGTTTAAGACACCTAGTACTAATCCTATCTATATACCTATAGCACAATTGATCGAAGTATATAATGGCTCTATAGAGCTACAGTCTTTAGTTAGTGAAGTAATGCAACTAGGTTCTTTAGATATAGAGTTTGAGCCTAGAGGCCAGGGTATAGGAGTTATAGAAGCTCCTCGCGGGCTCTTATATTATAACGTATCTATTGGGGCAAATGGTTTAATCGATTATATAGATATTGTTACTCCTACAGCTCATAATTTAGCTGATATGGAGGAACGTGTAAGAACTATTGTAAATAATATGTTGAATAATGGTTTAAGAGATGTAGATATGGTTAAAAAGACTGTAGAATTTCTTGTGAGAAGCTATGATCCTTGTGTATCTTGTGCTGTACATGTTATTGTAAAGTAGTTGTCCCACAATAAACCCATTATCTATAGATATGGAAAATTCAATAACCCGGTTGAAGCGTAGAATATCTTGGTGTTTCTACCATAGAGGATCAGGTGCTTGGTTTTGGTTAAAATAATTGATACAACAATGCGTGATGCCCATCAATCGTTGTTGGCTACGAGGTTTAGAACTAGGGATATGCTACCTATTGCAGAAGTTATTGACGAAGCTGGTTTCTATAGTCTAGAGGTTTGGGGTGGAGCAACATTTGATGCTGCAATAAGGTTTTTGAGAGAAGATCCTTGGGAACGCCTTAGGCTTATAAGAGAGCGTGTTAGAAAGACTAAGCTTCAAATGCTCTTACGCGGCCAAAATATTGTTGGTTACTGGCATTATCCAGATGATGTTGTAGAGAAATTCGTTGAACTAGCTTATAAGAATGGAATTGATATATTTAGGGTATTTGATGCACTAAATGATGTAAGGAATATGAGGACTAGTATTAAGAAAGCTAAGGAAGTAGGAGCTATTGTACAAGGAGCTATGTGCTATACTATAAGCCCTGTACATACAATAGACTATTATCTAAAACTTGCTGATGAACTCCTTGCTCTAGAAGTAGACATCATTACTATAAAGGATATGGCTGGAATACTAGATCCTTATACAGCTTTTGAATTAGTTAAAGCACTTAAAGAAGACTTTAAAGTGCCAGTTAATGTCCATACTCACTCTACTGGTGGAATGGCTGTAGCTACTTATGTAAAAGCTGTAGAAGCTGGAGCAGACTATATTGATACAGCTATTAGTCCACTAGCCTTTGGCACTGCTCAACCAGGTATACAGACAGTATATTATTCTCTCCCCAAGGATAAGAGGCCCTCTATAAACCTCAAGGTTATAGACAGTATTTCTAAGTATTTGAGGAAGGTTATTGACGAGAAATACGCTCATTTACTTAATCCAAGAATACTTCTACCGAATCCTGATGTAATAATACATCAAATACCCGGTGGCATGTTCTCTAACTTAATTGCTCAATTGCGTGAACAAAATGCTCTGGATAAACTAGATACGGTGTTGGAGGAAGTACCTAGAGTTAGAGAAGAACTTGGATGGCCTCCTCTAGTAACTCCTTTATCGCAGATAGTTGGTACTCAAGCAGTATTGAATGTATTGTTTGGCAGGTATAAAGTCATTGCTAAAGAGACTAAGAACTATGTTAAAGGATTGTATGGTAGACCTCCAGCTAAAATAAGAGAGGATATTAAGAAGCTTATTCTTGGTGAAGAAAAAGAGATTACTGTGAGACCAGCTGATTTACTGGAGCCAAGGCTTGATGAGTGTAGGAGGGTTCTTGAAGAAAAAGGGTTTTTGGAGAAAGAGGAAGATGTACTAACCTATTGTTTATTCCCAGAAGTTGCTCTAGAGTTCTTTAAGTTGAGGAAAGAAGGGAAGGTAGAGGCTATAGAGAAGCCTGTTTATCGTAAAGTATTGACGATAATTGTTGATGGTGTAGAATATAAAGTTGGTGTAGAAGGTGTTGACTTACAAGCTATAGCTGAAGCACGGCCAGTAATTACTGCTCCAGTATATACTGGTGGTTCTACAATACAATCTATATCCCAACCTCAAATAGGGGGGCAGGTGGAAGAAAATTCTCGTGTAGAAGGAGAGCCTGTTACAGCGCCTATGGCTGGTAAAATACTTAAAATACATGTGGAGAAAGGAGCTAGGGTTAAGAAGGGAGATAAACTAATAACTTTTGAATCAATGAAAATGGCTACAGATATTCTTTCTCCAAGAGATGGTGTTGTTGTAAAAATTGTTGTTAAACCAGGTGATAAAATAGAGTCTGGCCAGCCCCTCCTATATATAAAATAGGTAATTCTATGTGATGGTGGGTAGCCTATGGAGTTGGATATTCTTGGACTACTTAGTGAAAGCATTGGTTTATTCCATATTACTGTAGGCAATATAGTTATGATTGCTGTTGGTTTATTGTTAGTGTATTTAGCTGTTAAGAAAGAATATGAACCTCTAATATTATTGCCTATAGGTATAACTGCTGTACTAGTTAATCTGCCTTTACAAACTCTTACTGAACCACCTTATGGACTATTGTTTCTAGTTAAAAAATACTTAATTGATACTGAGATAGTCCCCCTACTAATATTCCTTGGATTAGGTGCTATGACGGATTTCGGCCCATTAATTGCTAATCCAAAGTCTCTCATACTTGGTGCAGCAGCTCAACTAGGTGTATTTATAGCTTTAATGACTGCTCTACTCCTAGGCTTTAGTGTTAAAGAAGCAGCTGCTATAGGCATTATAGGGGGCGCTGATGGCCCTACAACTATATATTTAACTGTTAAACTAGCTCCCCATCTACTAGCAGCTAATGCTGTAGCAGCTTATTCTTACATGTCTCTAGTTCCACTTATACAGCCTCCAGTGATCAAGGCTTTGACTACTAGAGAAGAGAGGCTTATTAGAATGAAGCAGCTCAGACCTGTTAGTAAGACTGAGAAGATATTGTTTCCTATAGTCACAATGATTGTTGTAGGACTCTTAGTTCCATCGGCTATACCATTGATAGGAATGATTATGATAGGTAATTTGTTTAGAGAGTCAGGAGTTGTAGAGAGACTCAGTAAAGCTGCTAGTGAAGAATTAATGAATATAGTAACTATATTCCTTGGCCTAGGAATAGGGAGTACTATGAGAGCAGATTTATTCCTGAGGCCCCAGACGCTAATGATAATAGGTTTAGGGGCAGTTGCTTTTGCAACAGCTACTGCTGGAGGAGTATTATTTGCTAAATTAATAAACTTGTTTAGTAAAGAAAAGATTAATCCAATGATAGGTGCTGCTGGAGTAAGTGCTGTACCCATGAGTGCTCGAGTAGTACAGTCTCTTGCTAGTAAAGAAGACTCGAACAACTACATACTAATGCATGCTATGGGACCTAATGTAGCTGGTGTTATAGGAACAGCTGTTGTAGCTGGTGTATTCCTTTCTCTACTAGGCGGTGGTTAACAATGGATCCTCTATCCCTGTATACTGGAGCATACGTTTCATTAGTAGGCATAGTTATTGTATTCACTATATTATCCTTACTAGCTCTAACAATAGAGGTTATACCAAGGGTACTGTATAGAAAGAAACGTGTAGCAGAGACAAGAGAAGCTACAGTAGAAACAAAACAGCCTACTAGAGAATCTAGAGAATCTAAAGCTATTCTAGAAACCAAGGCTACTAAAATAGTTAAAGACTCTGATACTATAGCACTAGTTTCAGCAGCAATAACTGCTTTCAACGAATATAAAGTAAATAGATTAAAGAAAATGCCATTGTTCAAAGAATTCCCTGGCTTAACTAGAATTCTATACCTAGCTGGAATAAGGTTTAAGGGGAAACTAATAGTGTCTCTTGGAGGCAGTGATAAAGAAGTTGAAGTAGAGGAAATAGATAATTCTACATACATTGTTAGAGTAAGTGGTAGAATCTATCGTGTAATAGCTAGGTATGATCTTGAGGGACAACCTATTATTGTTAGAATAGAATAGTGTTTTACTCAGCTTTCGTTCCCTCTATCATCCCTTCTCTCTAGTCAACAAAGACCAACTTCATCATTCACGTATAGTATTATTTCTCTAGGATATAATTATTTGTATTCAATGATAGTGTGTTCATGGATTTAATGCATTGGGGATAGTCTTTATTATGGTATCTAAGCTATAGTGTTATATCAAAAGATAGTGTATTCGAGCACGAGTTTGTATTGAGTGTATGTGGTGTATGCTATGGGGTATACTCTAGATGATCTAGCTGTTATTATTGAGAAACTAAGTATTCATGGTATAGACTCTGTTGTTATAGGAGATACTGTGGTACAGCTTGCTCTTAAGAAGAAGGTTTTGGAAGGAGATATTGATTTATTTGTTCTAAAACCAAGTGTTATTGTTGATGAAGGAGTGTTTATTGAATTAGCTGAAAAGAATAATTGGCACTATTCTATGACTGAAGCTGGTACTCCACGTATTGTTGCTAGGATTGGTGATAAAGAAATTCCTATAGAGTTCTATGAGAATATATTTGATATATACATTCCAGAGGAAATAATTAATAACGCTAGATCAATTAATGTGAAAGGCGTTAAAATAAAATTGATTAAACCAGAAGAATACATAGTTCTTAAGGCTAGGCAGGGTATAGATTTAGATAAACTAGCTAAGTATGTTAGAGAATTAAAGGGACTTGATAAAAAAGTTATACTGAAGACTCTAGAGCTAATGCCTGAAGATGAGAAGAAGACTATTATTAATAGACTTAGGCAAGTAGGTATTGCCATCTAATCTTCTCTCGTACAGGGGATTTATGGTTTCTATAGGTGTTCTCTTCTATGTCTTATAGTGATGTATGTTATTGATACTAGTACTATTGCACTATACATTGATAGAGGGAGTACATAGTTCTTCGTTATATAGTATTCGGTAAATGCTATCGCTAATGGTATTATTGCTGCTCCTATATTTGAGAAACTATTTACTAGAGCTATTGATTCTCCTACACTAGCCTTTATCGATGCTACTCCTCTTATAATAGGTCTTACTATTCTTGTTCCTGCAATAGCTAGTGCAATACCTGTTACTAGGTATATTGGGTTTGTGCTTAAACTTATTATTATGAGCGATAATGGTATCATGTATGTTGAGTAGAAGAGTATCATTGTGTTCTTTGTCTTATCGACTGTGTAGGAGAGTATATAGCTTAGTAGTAATCCTATGTATCCTGATGATGCCCAGTACGTTCTTGCAATATATTCTGCTCCACCAATGGATCTATAGACGTGAGCTATAAGGTAGTCTTTCAATAACCCATTTAATCCGCCAACTATTACTGCTAGTGCTAATAATGTCTTTATACTGTTGATAATTCTCAGGTAATTCTTTAGTCCTTGTCCTCTCCTAGTTTTGATGGTGTAAGTTATTCTATTTCTGTATTTGTAGAAGTATATTGTTGTGAATATTGTGAAGAGTAAGAGTAGTGTTATTCCTGTATAATATATTTTTGTTACTCCATAGTACGTGTATATTATTCCTCCAAGGTATACTCCTAGGTATCCAGCTATATTACCTGCTATAAAGTATAAGCTTATACCTCTATTCCTCCAGTCTATGGGAAGTGATGAAGCTGTAATAGCTTGTAGGAGTGGCCAGAAGAGACCTGCTATGAATCCTTCTAATAACTTTATGTATACGTAGTAGTCTACTGGAGACTCCATGTAGAACACTATGATTATTGCTTGGATAAACAGTATCAAGGGCATGTATATGTATAATCTAGTCCTAGTAGTTAATGGAATAAATAATAGAGAGCCTACACTCCTAGCAAGCATAAACCCAGTAGTAAGCAGAGAAACATAGACTATATTCAAGAAAGTATATGTTTCAAAAGTTATATGAGGATAAACAATACTATTAACGATCATTACATAGACAACAGCAATAAGAGCATAAATATAGCCAGGAGTAAACAATTCCCTAGCAAAACCCATGGCTAGAGCCCAAGACAATATAACATAGAATATCTATAAAAATATGATAGAGAAACTTTAAACCCCCATACACCAAGAAAGAAATATGAAGAATAAAAGCCGGGGTGGCCGAGCGGTCAAAGGCGGCGGGCTGCAGTGGAGCTTCAAACAAGAAAACCGTCCGTCAGAAACCCGTTTAATCGCGGGTTCGAATCCCGCCCCCGGCTCCACTCTATTTGTTTAAACCCATTCATTTTACTAAATAACTAGACTGGAAGTTGTAGTTCCTGAACTGTTGCGCGTCTTATTTAGTATCTCTAATATATAGTGGCTAGGGTGGCTTTACTACTGTTGTTATTGTTGGTGATGGTGTTATTTCTGTTTTGAGTACTATGTATTCTTGTACTTTGTCTAGGTATGTTTTGATTAGGTTGTCTACTACAGTTATTTGACTACGTAGTCTATTACTTGGTTCTTGTTCTTTCGTGAGAGTTTTTGATAAGTCATTGAATCTATTATTGGCTGCAGCCCATATTTCCAAGTAGTTAAGGTATGCTTCGAACTTGTAGGGTATACGCTTATCTCTCCGTGGAACAGAAAATAATGTTTCGTATAGGTCGGAGTGTAGACCCCATAGTTTATCTAAGAAGATGTAGAGGCTCTCATAGTCTTCATCGAGTGTATAGAGAGCGTAGGCAGAATACCTCATAGAATTCACAATGTCTATAGCATAACGTATTCTCTCTAAGAGAACAGTATAGTTGCTTTTATATAGAGTGACGAGTTCTTGTATAGAAATATTCTTTTCTCTAACAATCATTAATTCATTAATATAATAATTTCTCTATCCAAGTCTCTAACAACTAGCAAATTTACTGATATAGAGTATCTAATATACTTATCATGATCACCTGCTCCCCTATTTTCTATAGTAGACTTCAAGTACACCATATAGAATGCCATGACTATAGCGGGTAGTAGAATTAATACAATACATATTTTCCGAGTATTCAAGGAAACTATACCTCTTGTGTAATTACCGGGAATCTTCAGTAATACTATGGGGGTCTTTGTGTATAAAATTTTATTATCTAGCGTAGACTATTAGAGAGTAAATTCAATAGCTTATACTATGTTTTATCTTCGATAGCGAATAGGTGTTCCTTGTGGCTGGGAAAGAATTTAGGGATTATTTTTTAATGATTATATGTTTAGGTGCTACATCTATTGGTAGCTTGCTTATTCTAGTATTTAATACTTATGCACCTAGGATTATGGAAGAGCTCGGCATCTCTCCTACACTAATGGGTTTCGCCATTGGTGCTTCAGCGTTTTTCTCTGTATTTTCTTCTCTTCTAATAGGATACCTTATTGATAAAATTGGAGCTATTAAAGTACTCTTCTATGGTTTAGTGGGCTTATCTCTCTCAACATACTTGGTATCAATAGCTAGCGACTTCTATACTATTATAGGTCTTAGGCTATTGATAGGATTATTTTTTCCAGTTCTATGGCCTTCTTGCGCTAAACTGGTATCTCTTTACGTATCAGTGGAGAGAACTGGTGTTGCTTCAGGCATATATGATGCTGGTTCATTAGTTGGTTTAAGTGCGTCATTCGTTGTAGCAGGAGTCATTAGTGATTGGAGAACGGGATTAGCTTTTACATCTATTACTGGAATACTCTATTCAATACTCTACTACATATTAACTAAATACACTATAGTCAGCTACTCTAGTGCAAAGCTTGATGCTCTTGAATACAAATATAATGAGCGAAGCTATAGTAGGGAACTAAAGCTATCCATTAGCAACGTTATATTACCTAGTATAGGCTTTTTCCTAACTCTACAGACGTGGGGACTACTTATTTCATGGATTTCACTATTCTTCGTCAATGAAATGAAGCTGGAGTATAGTAGTCTTATCACTTACATGGTTTTGCTAGCCTTTGCTGGAACTATTGCAGAAGTCTTTGCTGGTTTATTATCTGATAGAATAGGTGGTTTTACTGGCAGGAAAATAGTTATTAGTATTGGGCAGTCAATAGCTGTCGCTGGACTTTTTACAGCTTATACATACTATGGTTCTCGGGAGGCCCTCTACTCTATAATAGTTGTCTTTGTAGCATACAGGTTTGCATCAATGACTTTTTGGGCTATATTAAATGATACTATACCACGGTATGCAGTGGGTAAGATCGGTGGATTGTATTCAGCTATAGCAGGTATTTCATTAACAGTAGCCCCCATCATCAATGGATATTTGATCGAGGTAACCCATAGTCTTAGAATAGGATTTCTTTATACAGCATTAACACTACTATTATCTACTCTAGCATATTTATTCTTAAAACAACACTATAGAAGGGGTGCAGGAGAATAAAGTTTCATAACAGTATATTATAGACATGTATGATACAATATAGTATAGTTGCTTCTTGTATAGAAGGCCCTCTGTTTTAAGGTATTGAAGAGGGTTAGTGACTATGAATAGCTATAGTAGACAGTTAATTAGTGGAAATGTTGAAAAAGCTAGTGAACTAGTGAAAAGTATTTTCAGTGTGCCTCTAAGGAGTCTCGTTCTCTACTTAATAGCCTTAAATGGTGAAATGCATGGATACGAGATTATGAAGAAGATTAGCGAGCTTACACTAAATCTATGGAAACCCAGTCCTTCAACACTCTACTTGGTACTGGATAACTTAGTTAAAGAAGGATTACTTGAAAGGAGTATAGAGTATAGAGGGAAATTGAAGAGGATTAGGTATAGAATAACTAGTAAGGGAATTGAAATACTTAGGATTTCCTCAGACCTATCACTAAGGGTCATGTACCAGATAATAGAATTACTTGAACTACTTAATAAGAAGATAAAGAAGTTGAAGAGTGGAGAAAACGTTCTTGATAAAAGTGATTTAGAGAAACAAATAGAGTTGCTAGAGAATATAAGAAATGCTATTGATGAGAAAATAGAGCAGTTAAAAAATAAATTGAGTGAGAGATAGGCATTGTTATAAAAAATATTGGTACCGGTTATTTAACTAGAGTTACTTCTTCTTAACAACGTATCCTATTGCGAAACCTATTATCAATAGTATTATGCCTACTACACCAGTTATTGTCCAATCTGTTACAGTAACTGTTGTTGTCGTTGGAGAAGTAGTTGTTATAGTCTTTTCTTCAACACTTGTTGTAGTAACTGTTTTCTCTACAGTTGTTGTCTCTGTTAGTGTACTTACTTTAGTTGTTGTCTTTACTAGTGTCTGTGTTTCAGTAATTGTCACTGGCTGCAGTACTACACCTGGTATGAAAGCTGGTAGCCCTAGGTCTATGTTGTAGCTGTCTAGCCAACTATATTGTTCCTCAGCTGTTATGCCGTTGGGGTAGTCAGCTGAGTAAACCAGTAAATCCATGATCCTTGGTTCAATACCCTGAGCTATTGCTTTTGCAATCCTCTTTACCATATCAGGTGTAGCATAGGCTGTTCCATTTACAGCCCACTCTCCTCCAGTAACATCTACAGGTCTTACACGTGCTGGCCCGAATCCGTCATAGCTTGTTAGCGCAACTACTATCACCCAATTAGCTATATTCTCTACATCGGGTAGTAGATCCTTGGATACTTCCGCCACAATAGCATTGTTGTCTGTATCAGCATATACTTTGAATGAATCGTCTTGGACAACTACTTGAGTTGGTAGATACAGAGCTGCTCTCTGGCCAACTGGAACAGGGTCGCTCTCCCATCCAGGAGCAAGTAGTAGAGCAAAATGCCATGCATACTCTGGTCTCAGTAAGACATTTAATCCTATAGTATCAGTTCTAGCTGGTAATGGAGCTTTTGTTCTAACGTATATGTGTATGTATTGGAGGCAGAAGCCATTGGGGCCATTCCAAGGATTACCGCCAAGATCCCTAACGTATACCTTGAAGACAACATTGTTTCCTTCATCATATACTTCAAACTTCAGTATATCGAATACTCCCGGCTTAAATACATCAGCTGTTGGATAGCCATAGTAGCCCGGCCCTCTATCGTCTCCCTCAGGGTCTGTAACTGATATTACTGGTGCTGAATAAGCTACGGGTGACGGCAGTATTATATAGGCTATGAAGAGTAGAGCTAGTACAATATATACAAATCTCTTCATACCAAGATCCTCCGAATACAATAGTTTAGGACCACGAATAATAATTGTTATTACAGCAGAAATAAGAGTTACGGATAAGCAGTATATATACTCGTACTGTTTATTAATGGCTAGAATGGCTAGTTCTAGTTATTGTGGTACACAATATATTTATTTCTAAGGAGAAACCCTTACTATTCTATGTGGGGTGCGGTTTCTAATGGTGAAGACGGTTTATATCTATACAATAGCCTTTATAATATTATTTATTGTAGTTGCCAGTGTATTGCCTAGTATAGCATCTAGTACTAACGAAGACAAGCCGTTGTATGTAGTATTTGTGTGGCACTATCACCAGCCATGGTATTATAGTGGCGATGAATCATATTTTGTACTGCCATGGGTTAGAATGCATACTATTGGAAACTACTATAAAATGGCGTATATACTCTCTAAACACCCCAGTATTAAAGTATCGTTTACATTCACTGGTTCTCTACTAGTACAACTTACAGACTATATGAGGGGTAAACAAGATATTAGGCAGATAATCTCCTGGAAACTAGCTAATGGAGAAGAACTTAGTGTTGAAGAAAAGTTTTCTATGCTATCTATACCCGGGGGGTTCTTCGATATTAATTGGAAGAGAATAGTTGATGTTGTGCCAAGGTATAGAGAGTTACGTGATAGAGCTAGAGAAGCCCTCGATAAATACAAGGGGTTGCCTGAGGATGTTTATAAAGAGAAAGTAGTTAGTGAATTTAGTGATAAAGACTTTATTGATTTAGCTGTACTCTTCAATTTATTCTGGATCGACCCTATGGTGTTGAGAGAAGAATACCCCGATCTCTATAATCTTAGGGAAGTAGCTCTTAAAGGAGAAATAGACCACTTCACACCAGATATGCTAGCTAATATACTAGAGGTTCAAATGGATATAATTAATAAGACTATTCCATTGTATAGAGAGCTTGTTGAGAAAGGACAGATAGAGCTTGTTCCAGTACCCTATAGTCATCCACTAGCGCCTATTATAGCTGATTTTGGGTGGAGAGAAGACCTAGGAATACATCTTGGCAAAAGTATTGAGTTATTCAAAGAATTATTCAATTATACTCCAAAGGGTGTTTGGCCAGCTGAACAAGCTGTTAATGAGTATGTTCTAGAAGTTTTTGCGGAAAAGGGTATGCTGTGGAGTATAACTGATGAGAGTATTTTAAGTAAAACTGGCATGGATTTAAGTGATCCAAGTGTATCGTTGAAGCCATGGTATATAGGCTTTGGTGATAAAAGAATATATGTGTTCTTCAGAAATACTGAATTAAGTAATCTCATAAGCTTTACATATAGTAACTGGGGCTCTGAAGAAGCTGTTCGAGACTTAGTGAATAGGCTTTTAGAATTCCAGAGAAAAAGCGATGGTTCGAGTGTAGTAGTTATTGCACTTGATGGAGAGAATCCTTGGGAGTGGTATGAGGAATTCGGCGATCTATTCCTTGATAAACTATATTCTCTCTTGGAGGATTTGCAGAAACAGGGTAAGTTAATCACTATTACTCCATCGGAGTACCTTAGCTTATTCAGTAGTGAATTGAAGGAATTGCCTCTTAAAACATACTATTACCTTGATTTAGCTGGTAGAGATATCTCTGATGTACCCTATAGCTATACTATGGATGCTTACGGCGAACTTCCTAGGAAGGCTGTTGAAGCAAGAATAGCTGAGGGTTCTTGGGCTGGAGGTGAACTAACTATATGGATTGGGCAAAGGCAAGAGAATGCTGCTTGGATGCTACTTGCTAAGGCACGTGAAGACGTGTTAAAGGCTTTAGGAGTCTCTACTCTAGTTGATGCAATGAAAGTTAATCGTGATGCCGTAGAATATATTTTGAGAGCTGAAGCTAGTGACTGGTTCTGGTGGTATGGCGGTGATGGTGGCGGCACATTTCCATCTAATCCATTGTTTAAGACATTCCTTAGAAAAGCATATGAGTTAGCTGGCTTAACTCCACCAGATTATCTAAAAGCTATGTTTAACCCTGAAGCAACTCCAGTATGGGTATTAAATACTGATGTTCCTAAGCCCGTTGATAAACCGCCTGTTGTCGATGGTGTCTTGTCTAATGGTGAATGGGTTTCTCCGTTAAATGTTAGTATTGGTCTAGAGTATATAAGGTATGCATTAGTTGAAGTAACAGCTGATGGACTATACATAGCTTTTATACCAGTAAACAAAGATGTATTTGACAAGGATATAGGTATAGCATTATACGCTACTACTCCTAGGAGAAGCGTAAGCCCATATCATCCTGGATACAATGTATTCCCAAGATACGGTAACAAGGATCTTGGTATAGGTTTATTCTATGAAGTCTATGTAGAACCTGGCTGGGATAAAGCAGTAGTTAGCGCTGCTGACGGTAGTGGTGGTTGGACAGAGTTATTTAGAGTTGATGCTTCTACGGGAGACGTTATTGAAGTATATGTGCCTTGGACGTACCTTGGTTTAATGCCTGGCGATACATCTTATTTCACAGTAGCAGTATACTATAATGAATCGTTGGTTGAAACATCTACTCTACTGGGAATGGTTTATCAGCTTCAAGTACCTAGGGCTGTAGCTGTTGGTGTTGGAGAAACAGTTTTTGAAATGAACGATCCAGAGGGAGACGATAATGGTATTGGCACATATGTTTATCCAACAGCTGATGTATTTAAGCCAGGAGTATTTGATCTAGTTAAATTCAAGGTTATTGATGCTGGTGATAAAGTAGTTTTTGAAACATACGTTAGGGATCTTGGCGGTAATCCTTGGAATGGCCCCAATGGCTTCTGCCTCCAATACATACACATATATGTACATACAGAACTAGGTGTTGATGGTAGAACGGATACCTATGGATTGAATGTTAATATTACTAGTGAACATGCATGGCATTTTGCTCTACTACTTGCTCCTGGATGGGGTAGTGATCCTGTTCCAGTTGGTGAAAGAGCAGCTCTCTATTATTACAATGATACTGTTATTGTACAGAATGGAGCGTTTAAAGTGTATGCAGATCCTGCTAGAAATGCTATTGTGGCGGAAGTATCCAAGGATCTACTACCCGATGTAGAGAATATAGATGACTGGGTCTATGTTGTTGTTTTAACTAGTTATGATGGCTATGGACCTATGAGGATTAGGCCTTTTGGTGCTGAAGCTGATGTATGGGTTGTTGGTGTTGGTAGAGAACATGCTCTTGCAGTACTCTACAACGTTATCCCAAGGATCATGGACTTACTTGCTCCAACGCCTGATGAACAATATAGTATGTTAGGCTCTTATAGAGTAGACAAGGAGAAAGGTGTTGGAACACCAGCTATAGTGCATGGGTATGGTGGCGCAGCTCCTGTTGCAGGAGCTACAGTTACTATTACAGAGACAGCTACTCTAGTGAAGACACTATACTCTACTAGAGTAGAGACTACTACTGAGACTAAAGCTATTACAGAAACTGTGCCTAGCACTATAACTAGTCTATCCACTACTACTATTGTTGAAACAAGATATCCTATAG
>WAML01000055.1 GCA_015522345.1 Desulfurococcales archaeon | reverse complement strand
GTATAAATGTATAGCTTATAGAAGACCATGATCAAGAATGAAGCAATTAATATACGAGTTACTTCAGTATACCCAGTAATACTATAAGCTATAGTGTGTTCAAGTTTACCAATAATGTAGGCTATTACTATATAAAAATATAGTGTCACTAGAGATAAAGGGATAAAGAATGTTACTAAGGATGTTGCAATAACTCTTTTACTCTCAGACAATGGGGTTTTAAAAGATAATAAACTATAATAAATCGATGTTGTAGATAAAGCTGTATAATATAGTAATAGTATAAAGTTAAAGCCATAAGTAAAGTATGAAAGAACTAGAGAATAAATGAATAATAGTATATAGATAAATGTTCTAGTGAAGAATTTTCTATAAATACTTAAGAATACTATAACTAATATTCCAGCTATGTATGGTAAAGTATACGTTATGTATATCCCTCCTAATACTATGAGTGGGAAAACATATATTATTACTAGAATTAATTGTAGAGTTAACGTAGTTTTATCCATAGTATCTCCTCAAATACTCTATTCTATGTATTATATTGAGAACTGTTTCTTCAGGCGATGATCTTATTACATAATATCCTTTCTCCATAAGTCTTTTGTATATATCAGCGTAAATACTTGATAATCTACTATGTTCTATGAAACTTAGTTTTTTGAATAAATCAATATATTTTCTATACCTACTTGATTCCCTAAGCATTCTTTCTATTGCTTTTTCCTCAAATAATAGGGGATCGGGTATTATAATGTATATTTCATGCCCTAGTTTCTTTAGATCGAATAGTTTATTAGCTAGTATATCAGCGAATAGTAGGTCTTTGTTAAAGTCTGTGGCTAGTATAATTACTGTTTTCTCTCTTTTAACGCGTCTATGTAGTTCTTCAATTACTTCATCACTTGTATCTTTAAAGTAGAATTCGCCATACCACGGGATCTCGGCTAGTATTCTCCTAAATACGTAGACGTGTTTATAGCCACGGCTATATCCTGTAAAATACTTTATTGCACTACTTGATGAAACTATATAGCCTAGTGCAAAAACATCTCCCCTAAAGGCTAAGTAATTAGCTAGTGTTGTAATTATCCTGGATATGAATTCTATAGGAGTAACTTCTTTAACTCCATGATATAGGCTAGGAGTTATTATTATATAGAATAGTAATATTAGACTGGCTTCTTTCTCGAATACTTTTACCATTAGTTTTCTTGTTCTAGCATAAGCCTTCCAATCAATATACCTATAATCGTCACCATACTGGTATTCTCTAGTAAACAAATACTCGAGTCCAGGCCCAGGTTTCCTAGTTAGAGTAGTTCCGCCTGGTACAACACTTTCTAGATTTAATATTATTTCTCGTGGATCTATGAGTATTTTAGGCAAAACCCTTATACTATTTATTTCAGGAACTATTATACTAGCCTTGAATAATCCAAATAAGTCTTCTACAAATAGATTTATTGAACTAAAATAATGAGTCCCTAATACAGGGCTTAGAGTGTAGGAGAGAACTGTATTGCCTAGTTGATCAACACTTGTAACTAGCTCAGTTGATCCCTTTACTCTAAAAAGCTCTGGTGGATTATCTATTATCTTCAAGAATACTAGAGGATTATGCCCTATATTCTCTGTTTCTTCTAGACTACACGTGATTCTAACGTTAACTAGCTCGTTCTCCGAGACTTCATTAACAACTATTCTACGCCATTTAGTATTCTTAACTATACTGGCTGTTGTGGATAATACTATATTCTTTACAATCATTAACACGATGCTAATTGATGAACCTATTGCTAGAAATCCGGTGCCTACATAACTGAATATGTTATCTACACCATATAACCCAGTATATATTATTGATAAAGCCAACCCTATGATAATCAATACATAGCTAGTGAATGAGAGATTTTTTGCCCTAGAGCTAACAATTATAGACTCAACCTCTGGTTTAGCCAAGCTAAGGCACCGGAGGATTTACTGTCTCTAGTATATCTTTTATTACATGATATGGGGTTTTCCTAGAAGCTCGTGCTTCGGGCTTAAGTATTATCCTATGAGGAAATACATAGTGTATAGCTTCTTTAACATCGTCAGGAATTACATAGTCTCTTCCATCAAGTAATGCTATTGCTCTACTAAGCTGGAGTAAATAGAGTGATGCTCTAGGTGAAACACCATACTCTACATCTGGGTGTCTCCAAGTAGCCTCTGATAATTCAACAATATAGTCCATGATATTTGGTCTACCCTCAATAGAGCCTGTATAATCTACTTCATAAACCATTTTAGATAAACACTCCAGTTCATCTCTAGAAACAATAGGCTCTATACTCCATTCATCAAAGGGTTTAGTAAGTTTATTAGCTCTATTAATTATCTCTCTCAACGAGTCTTTATCAGGTACATCCATTTTAACCATAACCATGAATCTATCAAGAAGAGCCTCGGGGAGAGGAAAGACTCCAGTAAATTCAATGGGGTTCTGTGTAGCAATAACCATGAAGGGCCTTGGCAAGTAATAGTCTCTTCCTTCAACAGTAACTTTCTTCTCCTGCATAGCTTGTAGTAGAGCTGATTGTGTACGTGGATTAGCTCTATTAATTTCATCAGCTAATACAATGTTTGCGAAAATAGGTCCTTTCTTAAACACGAAATCATTTATACGCTGATCGTAGACCATAGTACCTATTATATCGCTGGGTAATAGGTCTGGAGTGAACTGTATTCTTTTAAAATCAAGCCCTAGTGCTCTAGACAAAGTATATGCTAGAGCTGTTTTACCTATACCAGGTATTCCATCAAATAATATATGTCCATTGGCAAGTAGTGATGCAACAACGATCTTTATTTCTTTATCAAAACCAACTATATAGCTAGTTACTAGACTATGTAGTTTAATATAAAACCCTCTAGCAAACTTGAAATCTCTACACTCACTACTTAACTTTTTCATTCCTCTCCACTATTATTGATAAGAATTTTAATAGTCTATTAATTGCTTTGCCCCAGTATCTATCACTGTAGTGTTTTATAGGAGATAGTATGCTCGAGTATAATTTATCTATAAACTTCACTTCATTATACAATACCATAGGGTTAATGCCGAGTTGATGAGCCAACATAGAGAGCATTCTACGATCCTTTAATAAAACTCTATAGCTCTTCACACCATAGAGTCTATTCAGTAAATCCTCTACATACATGATCAAGTATTCGCAAATACTCTTCTTATCGATTTTCTCATCGGAAAGTAGTAAAGCTATATTATATGGATTAATTCTCATGCTATATAGTGTCTCTTTTCTCTTACTCTCTTCATAAATAACTGGGACACCCTCAAATAATTTAATGACTGGCTTACTTCTATAGACTATTGTTGAGATTATAGCATATGCTACTAAGAAGGCTATTGAGCTAAAGAAGAGTAGTGGAAACACTATATCTGGAGGCAGTAACTTAGCTGAAAATCTGGGAGCGATACCCTCAAAGGGATTATGTATTCTAGGCATACTTCTATAGTTTATTCTATAGGATACCCCCAGTAAATCATATACTATGACTCCTCTAGCTCCTTCAGCTAAACCATTATCTAGTGCTTGGTCAAGCGGGTTTATGAATAGATATTCTTTACTCAATACTATAGAGGCGTCACCGATAACATATATGATAGGATTCATTGGCAATAATATGTAGAAAGCTCCTTCATAATATTTTGATCCTCTATAGTATTTTGCGTAACCTAGTACATGTAAACGAGTTCTACGTCTTTGATCTAAGAGTTTGAAAGTTAATGGCTTGTGTACTACAGCCTCAATATATGGTCTACTAGTTGAATTAAATACTACTTCTGTATAGCCACTATATCTTTCGTCATAGGCTATTGAGGCAAGAACTTCTGTTGGAGTACAATATAGGGGTTGGCTTACATCCATTGTAGATTCTATTACATATATTAGCTCAACTACTTCATACTCGTTTACATCCATTACTATGCTAGTATAGTTCTTCTTATTACACATAACCTCTGATGAAATAACTATTATAACTACTTTATCATCTCTAATAGGGTCTCCGTATAATATGGTCTTTCTATTTGTGAAAGAGTCTATAACCATGCTCCACGAGAATTCTTTCTCCTTTATAGAATATATTAGATAGTCTATGGAGTACTGTAGACTACTCTCTTGAGCATATACACTTGTATAAGCAGTAGTTAAGACTATGTATGTAAGCAATACTATAGCTAATAACTTCCCAGACTTGGCCACTGCATCAGTACACCCATATCTAGAATAAAGGAAGTTTTTTACCAGGCATATATTTTCCTCTTATAGGTATTTTATATCCGCATCGCGGGCATCTATTATCTTTTGTCAAATTCCATTCAACAACTCTATAGCCTCTTCTTTTAATCAATAATTTACCGCATTTAGGACAGTATGTATCTTGGTATCTCTCGTCAAAGATGTTTCCTATATACACGTAGTTCAACCCTATTTTACGAGCCAGTCTATATGCGTGCAATAGTCTATTCATGCTAGTAGGTTCTTTACCATACTTGTATGCTGGATAATACCTGTTTATATGGAGTGGAGTATTTTCTCCAAGGTATTCAAAGTGTTTCTCTATAACCCATTCAATGCATTCATCGCTATCATTTGCTCCTGTAACTACTAGAAAGACTAGCTCCACATGTCCACCATTATCTATAATGTATCTTGCATTCCTTAATACCATAT